>JAZDGE010000417.1:0-12510 GCA_043807175.1 Acidobacteriota bacterium | reverse complement strand
TCCTGGCGAACCTCGGTCCCCACCATCGACATCTCTTCCTTGCCCACGGTCCACCGAGGGAACCCGACGTCCGTCAGCATCATCTCGACCATCGGGTCCGGCAGCGCGCCGGCGGGAGCGACCATCTCGCGCGCGGCGGCTAGGCGTTCGCGCAAGGCGGCGACCGACGGCGAGCGCTCGAGCGCGGCTGCCACAAGGTCCTCGACCGGCGGGGCGGTGGGCGAGGCCTGGATCGCAATCTCCGGCTGCGGTTGCGGGGCCCGCGCCCAAACGCTCGCCGGGACAGCCAGGGCTGAGAGTATGACCACAACGCTCGTCAGTGTTTTCACGGTATCTTGGCTCCCTTTTCCTCCGGCTGTGGCCGGCGCAGACCGGGCTTGCAACTAGTATGCCACCGAAAACGGAAAGCCACAACTATAGAGTGTACAATATGTTACCTTGCAGACAGTGCCGGCTTGCTGTATGTTCGCTGTCGGAGAAGAAGCACCCCAAGGAGGAAACCGCGTGTCAGCGACTCCTCAGCGTGGCGACCGCAGACTCATGAGCGACCGCAGCACACAGCGCGCCGTGGTCGTCGCGTTGGGGATTGCGGCGGTCACCGTGCTGCACCTCACCACCGCCCCGAGCTTCTTCGTGCTCCACAATCTCTACCAGCGCCTCTACTACGTCCCGCTCCTGCTTGCCGCTACCTGGTTCGGTCTGCGTGGCGGTCTGCTCGCCGCGGCCGCGTGCATCGCGGGCTACACGCCGCACATCTTCATCCACTGGGCGCACAGCCCCGAGTACCAGACCAGCCAGATCGTCGAGCTGGCGATGTTCCTCGTGATCGCTGCCCTTGCCGGCGCGCTTGCCGACCGCGAGCGGCGCCTGCGCACCCAGGCGGAGGCTCTCGCCACCGAACGGGACGCGGCGCTGCATGAGCTCGAGCAGACGCTGGAAACGCTGCGGCGCACCGATCGCCTTGCGACCCTCGGCGTCCTCGCGGCGACGATGGCGCACGAGATAAAGAACCCGCTCGGTTCCCTCGCGGGCGCCCTCGAGATCATCGATCAGGACTTCCCGGCGGCCCATCCGCGGCGAGAGTTCGTCGACATCCTGAGGCGAGAGATCAGCCGGCTCAACGCCGTCGCCGGTTCGTATCTCGCCTTCGGCAGCTCCCAGCCTCCGCAGCTCCAGCCCGTGAACCTGAACCGCGCAGCGGCACAGGCCGTCGACCTAATTCGCAAGATGGCGGCGCGGGGCGGGGTGCACTTCGAGCTCCAGCTCGACCCGGCCCTGCCCCACGCCATCGCCGACCCGGCCCAGGTGCAGCAGGTGCTGGTGAACGTGCTGGTCAACGCAGTGCAGGCAATGCCCGCAGGCGGCATCGTCACCATTTCCACGCGCCATTTGGATGGAGCTGTGGAGGTCAGCGTGCGCGATCACGGACCTGGCCTCCCCGACGTGGAGACCGAGCGGCTCTTCGAGCCGTTCTTCACCACCAAACAGGGCGGGTCGGGCCTTGGCCTCGCGGTCAGCCGGCAGATCGTCGCCGCGCACGGCGGGCGTCTCGACGCCGCGAGCGCCGACGGCGGCGGCGCCGTCTTTCGCTTCACCCTGGTCGCCGCTCCACCCTCCCCCCACCAACCCAGCCGATAGTCTCCCGCACGCCCCGCCAAATCGGGGCTAAGATAACTGCGTACAACACTTGGACCTGGACCTAGACCTGGACGTGGACCTGGCTTTGACGCGGCTTCTTGGAACCGCCGAATCTTCGCGACCGAGCCGCCCGCGGAGTGCAATGGTCCAGGTCCAAAACCAAGTCCAAGTCGAGGTCCAGGTCAAGAAGGCAGCGCGGGGGCCTCGGTTCTCTCGGACGACTACAATGTGACCGTGAGCGAGCCCGCCGCGATCCTCCTCATCGACGACGACGACAGCCTCAGGCGCGTCGTCGAGTACCAGTTGACCTCGGGCGGGTTCCGTGTGACCAGCCGGCCAAGCGCCGAGCTGGGCCTCGAGTCGCTCGAGGACAACGAGTTTGACTTGGTGGTTACCGACCTGCTGATGCCGGGGATGAGCGGTCTCGACTTCCTGGACCGGGCTCGCAGCCGGCGTCCCGACACGCCCGTCATCGTCGTCACCGCCCACGGCGACGTCGCCACAGCGGTGGACGCGATGCAGCGCGGCGCCGTCGACTTCGTGGAAAAGCCGTTCACCTCGGAGCGGCTGCTCGTCAGCGTGCGGCGCGCCCTGGAGTCCGCGGAGCTGCGCAGCGAGAACCGCCGCCTGCGCGCCATCGTGCAGGAGCACGGCGCCTTCGAGAACATCCTCGGCTCCTCCGCGCCCTTGCGAGCCGCACTCTCCGACCTCTCCCGCGCGGCGGCCACCAACGCAACGGTCCTCATCCTCGGCGAGAGCGGCACCGGCAAAGAGCTGGCGGCGCGCGCCGTCCATCTCAACTCGCAGCGCCGGCAGGGACCGTTCGTCGTCGTGAACTGCGGTGCGATCCCCGACAACCTCCTCGAATCGGAGCTGTTCGGTCACCGCCGCGGCGCCTTCACCGGCGCCACCGAGGACCGCAAGGGGAAATTTGAGCAGGCGTCGAAGGGCACCATCTTCCTCGACGAGGTGGCCGAGCTGCCGCTCGCCATGCAGCCGAAGCTGCTGCGGGTGCTGCAGGAGGGCGAGGTCGACAAGCTCGGCGCGACCGCGCCGGTGCGGGTCGATGTGCGCGTGATCGCGGCAACCAACCGCGATCTCGAGGATCGCGTCCGGGAAGGGACGTTCCGCGAGGACCTCTGGTACAGGCTCAACGTGATACCGATCCGCATGCCGTCCCTGCGCGAGCGGGCTGACGACATCCCCGTGCTCGTCGACCACTTCGCGGTCAAGCACGCGCGCCGGCACGGCAAGCCGGTTCTCCGCCTCGAACCGGAGGCGCTCGAGGTGCTGCTCGGCTATGACTGGCCCGGCAACGTGCGCGAGCTCGAGAACCTGATCGAGCGCCTCCTCGTTCTCGGCACGAGCGACGTGGTCACCGCCGCCAATCTCCCCGAGGGACTGCGCCGCGACACGCCGCGCTTCGGCGGCGTCCGCATGGAGCTGCCGCCCACGGGCATCGTGCTCGAGGAGGTCGAGAAGGCGCTCATTCAGGGGGCGCTGGCCCGTCACCAGGGCAACCAGAGCGCTGCTGCTCGTTTCCTTGGTATTTCGCGGCAGACCTTGCTCTACCGCATGCAGAAGTTCTCACTGCGTTGAGCGTCGCTTGCCGCGACCAGGCCGCGGCGAGAACCACTCACCACCCACCCCGGAAGCTCGAAGCGGCGGTCGCCGGAAGTCGTTTCCGGTCCTGCGGTACCTACCCGATCCCGGGGGTGGTGTTTGAAACCCGACAGGAGGCGTTGCATCCGAGACAGCGGGCGAAGCCTCTCCAGGTATCGCACGGCGGCCCTGAGCGCACCCCGAGCACGCTCCTCAGTGCGGCACGATCTGCCCTCGCAGCTCCAAGCCGACCGGGGTTGCCGTGCCTGGTTACTCATCGCGGTTGGCGACCCGCTGCAGATGAAAAGTGCGGCTCCCTTTGCACATGCCTGGGGATGGAAGGGGCCCGGAGCCCGGGGCCCGGAGCCCGGGGCCCGTTTCTCCTAGGTGCAAAGAAACGCGGTGACCTCCTGGAGCAACGCGACGCCACCCTCGGCCAGCACCGAGTGCGCTGCGCCCGGCACTTCGCGATAGCGGGCGCCGGGAATCGCGGCGGCGAGCTCGCGGGTGGCGCTTGCTGGCACCAGCGGGTCGAGCTCACCGGCGAGCACAAGTGTCGCACACGAGATGGAGGCGAGCAGCGGACGGAGGTCCCAGCCCTGCTCAAGATGGTCGAGCTGGGAGATCGCTCCGGAGACATTGCCGGGGTTGAGGGTGTAGAGGCGAGCGGCCTGGTCGACAAAGCCTGGGTACCGGTCGGCGAAGCTCGCGCCGAAGGCGAATGCCATCAGCGCGTCCGCCGCCTCGGCGGGGGAGAGGCGCGTGAAGAGCGCGCGGAAGAAGGCGAGCACCCGGCGATGGCTGGGCGTGAGACGGGCGCCACACGAGGCCACCACCAGCCTGGTGACCAGCTCCGGGTGGCAGGCGGCGAGCTGGGAGGCGATCAGGCCGCCCATCGAGACCCCCAGGACGCGCACCTCGCGGGCGCCGGCGTCGCGCACCACAAGGACGGAGTCTTCCGCGGCCCCTTCGAGCGTGAACGGTGCACCGCCGCGCGAGCCGCCGACGCCCCGGTTGTCAGGCGCCAGCACGGTGAACGAGGCGGCGAGCAGACGTGGCAGCTCGCCCCAGAGACGGGCGCGAGAGCCAAGGCCGGCGAGCAGAAGCAACGCCGGTCCGTCGCCCCAGCGCTCGTAACTGATCGGCCCGCGTGGGCCGGAGATGGTGCTGGTCGCAGGCCTGGGGGTCACGGCCTCACTCCCGGCTCGAGCCCGTGGGTCCCGCTACAGCAGGCCGTCGAGCTTCTCGCGGATGATTTTGCGCTCGACCGCGCCGACCAGTCGGTCCACGAGCTTGCCGTCCTTGAAAAAGAGGACGGTGGGAATGGACTGGATGCCGAAGCGGATGGCGGTGCTGCGGCTGCCGTCGACGTCGAGCTTGGCCACGACGGCACGGCCGGCGTACTCATCTGCCAGCGCCTCGACATGCGGCGCGATGATCTTGCACGGGCCGCACCACGCCGCCCAGAAGTCCACCAGCGCCGGTTTGCCGCCGTTCACCACCAGGGAATCGAAGTTCGCATCGGTCGCAATCGTGACGTTTCCCGCCAATGCAACCCCCTTTCGCGCCGGCCAGACCGCGATAGCCCCGCCAACTCCTTCCGAGACGCCCTGCCGTGATCTACCCTTCGGCTCTCGGTGGCGTCGTTCGCGAGCACCGCCCGCACCGCGCGCGCTATTGTAGGAGGGGAGGCAGTGAGCGGCAACATGCGCAGGCGACGGCAGCGGCTGGGCCAGCACTTCTTGCGCGATCAGCGCATCGCCGCGGCGATCGCGGCCACGCTGCCCGACCCTCCGGGAGCCGTGCTCGAGATCGGCCCGGGCCGCGGCGCACTGACCAGGCCCCTGCTGGAGCGGTTCGGCCGGGTGCGCGCGGTGGAGCTTGACCGCGAGCTGGCGCGGGCGCTTGCCGGCCGGCTGGGGCGCCCGGCAGGGCTGGAGGTGGTGGAGGCAGACGCCCTCGAAGCCGATCTTGACTCGCTTTGCGCCGGCGGCCCCTGGCTGGTCGCCGGCAACCTGCCCTACAGCGTCGGCACGGCGATTCTCCGGCGGCTGCTGCCGCGCCATGACCTCTTCTCGACGCTCGTGCTGATGCTCCAGCACGAGGTGGTGCAGCGGTTGGTGGCAGGTCCTGGCGCTCGCGAGCGGGGCCTGCTGAGCGTCGAGGTCGAGGCCTACGCGCTGGCGAAGCTGCTCTTCACCGTCCCGGCGCGATGTTTCTTACCGCCCCCGCGGGTGCTGTCGGCGGTCGTGCGACTCGATCTCCACCGCCTGCCGGCGCCGCCGGCGCAGGTGTCGCGTGCTCTCGAGCTCGCCGGCGTTGCCTTCACCCACCGCCGCAAGAAGCTCGCCAACGCGCTGGCGGCGGCAGTCCCGCCAGCCGAGACATCGTCTCATTTGTTTGCGTTCGGCCTGGTCCCGGGGGTTCGGCCGGAAGACCTCGCACTCGACCACTGGCTCGAGCTGGCGTCCACCCTGCCACAGTGATGGGTTTCCACCTGCCGCGGCGGGCGGAGTGGAACGCCCGCCGGTTCGCCCTGGTCGGCGGCCGCGTGGTCAGCGATCTCCGGCCTGAGGTGGTGGTGGCCGACTACGCCTGGCCGGCCGCGGCGGCGGTTCCCCGGCTGGTCGCGACCGGCCTTCCTGCCGTGGTGTGCGCCCGCGGCAGCGACCCCTCAAGCTGATCGAGTACATGGCCGCCGGACTCGCGATCGCTGCGCCCGGTCAGCCCAACATCGAAGCCCTGCTGACCGACCGCGAAGGCGCCCGGCTGTTCCGGCCCGGAGCTGTTGACGACTTGGCGCGGGCATTGACCGAGCTGGCCGCCGACCCGGACCTGCGGCACCGGCTTGGAACGACGGCGCGGGCCACCGTCGAGCGTCGCCAACTCACCTGGCGCGCCAACGCGCGCCGGGTCGTCGATGCCGTCGAGCTCGGCAACGGTGTCGACACCGACTTCTTCGACCGCACCCGGGCAGGGCCGGTGGGTGTTTTCCGCTCCCGGCACCCGGCAATACGCCCAGGAGCCCGACTGATCGTCTCGCCCGGCACGATCTCCGAGCGGAAACGACAGCACGATGTAGCGCACCCCTGCGCGTGGTTGCGCGCCGAAGCGGGCGTGCCGGACTTCCAGGTCCTGTTTGTGGGCTCGGCACCGGACCAGGAGTACCGGGCGCGGCTCGCGAGGACCGTCCGCCGCTACCGGCTGGAGCGGCATGTCGTGATCGTCGACCACCTGAGCGAGGAGGAGCTGCGGCAGGCCTACCGGGACGCCGACATCGGCGTGCTGGCGCAGTGGGCTCCCTTTGCGGCAGAAGGTGCTCGTGGCTGGAGCCACCGTACCGCGCTGGCTACCCCGGCGCCGGGTTCGCCTTCGCGGGGTGGAGGTGGCTCTGGCGACGCCGGACCGGCAGATGAACGTCGATCCGCTCCGCGGCGCTCGCAACGCGACCACACCCGATTTCTCCGACAGGCTCTTAGGAGGCTGCGCGAGGAAGATGAGGTGTCGGGAGGTGTGAGGTGCTGACGAGGCTCCGCGATACGATCGGGCATTGCGGGGGGCCTCCAAGCCGGCTGGCAGGCTGTCGGGGGACGTTTTCGCGCCAAGAAAGCGGCAGACGTCGGCGAAAAGGCCGGCCGGGTCGTCTCTTAGTCGATCAAAGAACCCGATGAAAATGCGGTCGGGCGAGAAGTGCCGCTCCCAGAGGTCGAGCGTCCTCATGTACTCGCCGTTGCGGCGGACGGAACCGTCCTCGAAGAAGTCGAAGAGGTCTTCGTCCGAGACGCCGGCAAGGTCAGCGTCGCGGGTCTTGTCGAAGTGCATGGCGGCCTGAGACCAGGCGCGGTCGATCGGGTTGCGGAGAAGGTAGATGATCCGGGCATCGGGCGCGACGCGGCGGATGCGCGCGACGCCGGCCTCGTTCATGCGGGCGTATTCGGGGATGGTTTCGCCGCAGAGGCGGTCTCCGGCGGGGGCGAACAGCGAGCGGTACCAGCCGTCCGTTCGTGGCAGCAGCATGAAGCGCGCATACCATTGACAGAGCGAAATTTTAAACTACTATCCCGATCGGGAAGGTCGTAAAAGAATCATGAAGTTAACGACCCGCACCGAGTATGCCCTCGTGGCCCTGCTCGAGCTTGCTCACCAGCCGCAAGGGCACTATGCGTCGGCGGAGAGTATTGCCCACCCCCGGCGTATCCCGTTGCGCTTCCTGGAGCAGATCTTCCTCGCCCTGCGCCGGGCTGGCCTGGTGCACAGCCAGAAGGGGCAGCGCGGAGGGTACCGCCTCGCGCGCGATGCCGAGAAGATCTCGCTCGCCGAGGTGATTCGCGTCCTCAACGGCGCCCTGGCTCCAACCGACTGCGTAAGCAGATACTTCTACCACTCGACACCGATCGAACGAGAACCGGCGCTCGTACAGGTCTTCCGCGAGATCCGCGACCACATCGCGAGAGCCCTCGAGGGCACATCCCTCGCCGACGTGCGCGACCGCGCCGCTCGCACTCCCGATCAGGACGCCGCGGCGAGCGGTGGCGGAGAAACGGGCACGAACCCGCGCGAGCGGGACGAGGCCTTTACTCGTTCCCCGGTCCCGGAATAGCAGCAGCAAGAAGGAGGCCATCGAATGGGGCAGTTCACGAACAGGGGAAAAACATACGAGACCGACGCTCTCGGCTTTCTGCTCGACCCACACGCCTGGGACGAGAGTTTCGCCGAGGGGATGGCGGTGGAGACCGGTATCGAGAACGGTCTCAACGACCAGCACTGGAAGGTAATCTACTTCCTGCGGCGGTTTATCGAGGAGCACGGCGCCTGCCCACCGGTCTTCCTCACCTGCAGGTCCAACGACCTCGGGCTGGCAGACCTCAGGCGCCTCTTTCCCGCAGGCTATCAGCGCGGCGCCTGCAAGGTGGCGGGCTTCAACTACCAGCTCGGGTTCTACAACCAGTGGGTCGATGCCAAACCGCAAGAATTCACGGCGCGCTTCGGCGAGAAGGTCTACCGGGTCGACGCGCAGGGTTTTCTGCTCGACGCCAAGGACTGGGACGAGGGATTTGCCTTGGGCACGGCGCGTGCCCTCAGGATGCCAGGGGAGCTTACTGACCGCCGGTGGACCGTCATCCGCTTTCTCCGTGACAGCTTCGCCGCCACCGGGCAGATCCCGACCGTCTACGAGGCCTGCGAGCGCAACGGGCTCGAGGTGCAGGACCTGGAAGCGCTGTTCCCGGACGGGTACCACCGCGGCGCCGTCAAGCTCGCCGGCCTGCGCCTGCTGTAGCCCGCATTTCGCAACCTCCTCAAGCGAAAGCGCACAGACGGAAGCCATGGCGGGCGGGCGAGCGCCGAGCACGCCCGCCTCACTGGGTTCCCCACAACGGCCCAGTTCGCCCCCCGAGCGCTCCCGTCAGCGCGGCAAGATCCGCCCTCGCAGCAGAGGCCGACCTGGCCTGCTGGACGGAATCGACAACATTGCGTGACGCGTCATGACGTCCGCGCGCGGTTATCCCGGAGGCTCGGTGTTTGGACCGCCGCCGGCGCCGCCATGCGATTTCGCAAGGCTGGCCCCAAAGTGGAAAACGGCAATGTTGTGGCCAAAGCGGCGCGCGTGGTGGAGCGCGCGCGCCTGAGAAGTACAATGCAAATGCGGGGTGAGGGATGACGGTTTGGCAGGCGGCGCTGCTGGGTGTGGTGCAGGGGGTGACCGAGTTTCTACCGGTCTCGTCCTCCGGGCATCTGGCGCTGGCGCAGCGGTTGTTGCCGGGCTTCCAGCAGCCCGGCCTGGTGTTTGATGTTGCGCTCCACCTCGGCACGGTGGCGTCGGTGCTGGCGCTCGAGTGGCGGCGCCTGGCGGACGCGGTGCGCGAGGGGAGAACCTTCCTGCTCGGCGCGCAGCTCGCGCTGGCCACGGCGGTGACCGCCGTGGTGGCGCTGCCGCTGCGCCACACCGCGGAGGCTGCGTTTGCAGAGCCGCTTGCGGTGGCCGCCGGATTTGCGGCCACTGGCATCGTGTTGCTGCTCGCCGGCGCACACGGGGGGACCAGCGGTCCCGGCAGCACCAGGTGGGGGACGGTAGCGGCCGTCGGGCTCGCGCAGGGCTTCGCGGTGATGCCAGGTCTCTCACGTTCAGGGTCGACCATCGCCACCGGGCTCGCGGTTGGACTCGAGCGCCGGTGGGCGGTCGACTTCTCGTTCCTCATGTCGGTGCCCGCGGTGTTGGGCGCGGCTGTGGTCGAGGGCTGGTCGTACCGGCACGAGATCAGCGGCCAGGCCGCGGCCCTCGCGGTTCCCTCGCTGGTGGGCGCGGTGGTGGCGGGCGTGGTCGGCGCGGCGGCGATCACCGGCGTTCGCCGCATCGTTCACCGCGGGGGTCTGCATTTCTTTGCCTACTACGTGCTCGCGCTCGCGGCTCTGACCGTCGGGTTGCGCCTGGCGGGCCGGCTCTGATGGCGCGCCCCCGCGAGGAGATCGTGCGCGAGCTTGCGGGCTTCATCCTGGCGCTCGCCGGGTTGCTGGTGCTGATCGCAGTGCTCTCGTATCACCCCCTCGATCCCTCGCTGTTTTCCGCCGGCAGCGACGAGGTCCGCAACCTGCTCGCGCATTTCGGCGCGGCGGTGGCGGGTGTGCTGGTGAGCCTGCTGGGTCTGCCCGCGCTCGTCGTGCCCGCGCTGCTGATCGCCGTGGGCTGGCAGTGGCTGTGGGGCCTGCGGGTGGAGACGCCAGGCATTCAGGGCGCCTCCTGGGCGGCAGCGGTGGTCGGAGGGAGCGGGCTCTTGGAGGCTTTCGCTGGCCGTTCCACTTATCGCGGCGGTGAGCTCGCCTGGGGTGGCGAGCTCGGAAGGCTGGTGGCGGCAGGCCTAATCTCGAGCACCGGGAGGCTTGGTGGTCTCCTGATCTGCGCCGCACTGCTGCTGGTCGGGGTGGTGCTGGGGGTGCGAGGCTCACTCGCCCGGCTGTTCTCGGGCGCCGGCGAATGGCTCGCGCGCAAGCAGAGCGAGCTCGCCGCGGCGCGGGCGCGGCGGCGGGACGAGTGGCAACGCAAGCGCCAGTACGATCGCCTGGTCAAGCGGCACCGCGACCGCCACCCGGCACTCCCCGATCCACCGCTCGTCCTCTGCGAGGTTACGGGGGCAGGTTTGTTCCGTATCAGGCGGGTACACCAGGTCGCCCAGGTTCCATCCCAGCCCGAGGAGGCGGTTCCGCCGTCGACGCCGGCCGAGGCGGCGCGGCCGCGCAAGCCCCCGCCACCCCGCTTCGAGGCAGTGCCGGTTCAGAAGGCCTTCGACTTCGTGCGCGACACGGAGCTCTCGGAGCTGCCGGAAAAGACCATGCTGCTGTCAGCGACTGCCGTGGGGCCGCTGGATCCGCAGCACCTGGCGGCGATGCGCGAGCTCGTCGAGACGAAGTGTCACGAGTTCCGGGTCGAGGGCAGGGTCGAGGATGTCCTGCCGGGGCCGGTAATCACCACTTACGAGTTCCGTCCGGCTGCCGGGGTGAAGTACTCGCATGTGGTGGCCCTCGAGGACGACCTGGCGCTCGGCCTGCAGGTGGAGGCGGCGCGCATCGAGCGCATCCCGGGCAAGGCGACGGTGGGGATCGAGGTGCCCAACCCCGACCGCCAGACGATCGTCCTGCGCGAGATCGTGGAGTCCTCGAAGTTCGTGAACACCGCCTCACCGCTCACTCTCGCGCTCGGCAAGGACATCCACGGGCGGCCCTTCGTGGCCGATCTGGCGCGCATGCCGCACCTGCTCATCGGCGGGTTCACGGGGTCGGGCAAGAGCGTCGGCATCAACGCCATGATCATGTCGGTCCTGTTCAAGGCGGCTCCCGAGCAGGTGCGCTTCATCATGATCGATCCGAAGCGGGTGGAGCTGGGTATCTACGAGAAGCTGCCCCACCTGCTCACGCCGATCATCTCCGACCCTCGCGAGGCGGCGCGGGCGCTGCGCTGGGCGGTGCGCGAGATGCGCGAGCGCTATGCCCTGCTCGCCTCCTGCAAGGTGCGCAACCTCGCACAGTACAACGCGCGGGTGGCCAACCCCGAGGCGCGCGCCGCCGCCTGGCAAGGCCGCGAGGGGGAGAACGAGCTCAAGCCGCTCCCCTTCATCGTCGTGATCATCGACGAGCTGGCCGACCTGATGATGACCTGCCCCAACGAGGTCGAGGACTCGATCGGCCATCTCTCGCAGATGGCGCGGGCGGTGGGGATTCACCTGATATTCGCCACCCAGCGGCCCAGCGTCGACATCATCACCGGCGTGATCAAGGCCAATTTCCCCTGCCGTATCGCGTTCAAGGTTCGCACCCGGATCGACTCGCGAACCATCCTGGATTGCGATGGCGCCGAGTGCCTGCTCGGAATGGGGGACATGCTCTTCCTGCCGCCGGGCACCTCACGCCCGATGCGCCTCCACGGGTGCTTCGTCCGCGAGGAAGAAATCTTGACCGTGCTCAAGCACTTCCGGAAACTTGGCAAGCCCGAGTTCGATCCCCACGTGATGGAGGAGCCGGAGCCTGGCGCCGGCGTCAACGGCGAGATGGACCTCGATGACCCGATGTACGAGCAGGCCGCGCGGCTCATCGTCAGCTCGCGCAAGGCTTCGGCGTCCTACATGCAGCGCAAGCTCAAGCTCGGGTACTCACGCTCGGCGCGACTTCTCGATATGATGGAGCAGGAAGGCCTGGTTGGTCCGGCGCAGGGGTCGCGGGGTCGGGAAGTGCTGGTGCCGCCCGACTATTTCGGCGAGGTCGACGCGACCCGGGGCGAGGAGGATGGCGATGCTTGATCTTTCTCCGCAAATGACGACCGCGCTCCTGCTCTCCACCGGACTGCTGCTGGCATTCCTGCTGGTGCTGGTCTTCTCACGGGCGCGCATCTTCACCCAGTACCTCGAGCACATGACCGGCATCGAGCTCAAGCCCAGCGACGTGGCGCGAGTGTTTCGTTCGCATGGCAAGGCCGGGGTGCGCGAGATGTTCCTCGAGCTGATCATCCGCGAGGACTTGAGAGACGGTCCGGCGATCACTCCCGACACCCCGCCCGACCGCAAGCTTCTGGTTCCCGAGAAGAGAAAGTAAGACCCCAGGCCCCGACCAGGAACGCTCACACGCCGAAAATCCTCACGAACAGAGCGAGTTTTTCACCCGGTGCTGGGGTGGGGGACGGGTGGGCGGGTTTGCTGGGTGGGGTGCGGGGGAAACTGTCGACTGTCAACTGTCGACTGAGGCTCCTCCCACGGCCCAGAGCCAGTGGCCAAGGCCGCCAATCGT
>JAZDGE010000416.1:0-2599 GCA_043807175.1 Acidobacteriota bacterium | reverse complement strand
GCGCAAGATCTCGGTCCCGCTCGTGTGGTTCCCAAGGCTCCTCCATGCAACGCCCGCGGCTCGCAAGAACTGGCGGCTCATTGGCGGCGGCGAGGGCATTCACTGGCCCGATGTTGACGAGGACCTTAGCGTTGAGGGGCTGCTCCTCGGCATGCCGTCGGCCGAGTTCGTTCGCGCGGCGCGCCGGCGCGGCTAACAGATAGAGGCAGCGGCAATAAACGGTGAAGACCCGTGTCGCATCCAGTCCCTCCAGTTAGAGGAGTCAGCACATGTACCCCGGCGTCAAGTCCGTGACGGCAATCGACGAGCACCGATTGATCATCGATTTCGACAATGGCGAACGGCGCATGTTCGACGTTACGCCACTGCTTTCGATTGGACGCTTTCGCGAGCTAGCCTCGCGACAGGCGTTCAAGACGGCGCGGGTGGCTTTCGACACGATCGAATGGGAGAACGGATTGGATCTCGACCCGGAGTACCTGTACGAGCACAGCGAGACACTTCCTTGCGAGCCAGCAGCCAGTGCGGCCGGCGTAGCCGCCGCCGCACAGCCATAACCAACCTCGCCGAGCCAGCACCCGCTGCCGGACCCCACACGAACGTCTGGCCTCAGAACTTGAAACCGGAAACCGTGCCAGGCACGGCATTCCGCCATTGCTGGCGCAAGGCCGGGCTGGGAGAGCGGGGCGAGGGGGATGCGGGGCGATCTGCGGCGCTGTCGCGGCTCGGCCGCAGGGCCGCATCGCCTTCGCCGCGGCGTCTTGCAGCTTGCCCCGCGGCGCGCAACGCGGCCACGCTCGAGTTCTCCAACAGGCTCCCAAGGTCTACTATGAGACGCGTGGGAGGAGGCGCAAATGGCAGCAGTTAGCGCGAAGATCCTCGAGCAGGTGGAGAGGCTCCCCGAGGAGCTGCAAGAGCGCGTGCTCGACTTCGCCCGTGGCTTGGCGGCGGCCGTTCCAAGCGGCGTGCCCGGCGAACGACTCGCGGCCTTTGCCGGTTCCATCTCCCAGGCCTTCGGCGCTTGCGGGGAATGACCAGGGTGTGCTTGGGAGAAGTGGTCCAGGATCGAGGGCAGGTGAAAGGTACCACGTCCACACTTGTCGACATTGTTACACGGCCCTGCACCGGTGACCCTCGTTGATCGCTCGACTGCCTGGCGATTGCTGCATGATGGGTACCTGGTATCCATGCGATCCCTCGAACGGGTACCAGGTCCGCCACTCCGCGTTGTCTGGGCCTCACGGCCAGGCACCGACTTCCTACCTGATTCGCCCCAGGCCTCGGTACACTTGGCCGCGCCCAGCGATCCTCACAACCAGCACCAGCACCTCTTCGGTGCGCACTTCGTACACGACCCGCAGGCCGCCGACCCGTACGCGATAGCGGCTTGCGTGTCCTGATAGCTTCTCCACTCCGCGCGGGCGGGGCTCTGCCTCAAGCTGGATCAGCTTGACAAGAACGCGAGCTCGGACTTGCGAGTCGAGCCGGTCGAGATCGTGCTGTGCGGCGGAGCGAAGCTCGACCCGATAGCGGGCCGTCACCGCTTTATTCCGTACCGTGCGAGCACGTCATCCAGCGGTATGTTGTCCCCGGGCTCGGCGAGCGCCGTATCGGCAGCGGCGTTGTCGATCGCGTCCTCGATCGTACGCAGCACTTCGGGGTCATCCTGGAACACCAGTGCGGCGACGTTGGCCGATCGCATCACGACTATGACGTCGCCGGCCGCCACCCGGCGCACCAGGTCGGGAAGAACAACGGCAAGCTCCTCGGCCGCGACCCGTGTCATTGCGCTACCCCCAGCCCGAGTATCGACCAACATCGCCAACCGGTCAACATCGGAAACGCGCCAGTCATGTCATTCCGTCCTCGTTGGTCGCTGGCGTGGCCACGACTCCTGCCGCTGCTTGGCGGCGGCGAGCGCGCTGGCGCCCACGGCAGGCCCCCAGCTATGGCCGCGCCGAGCGGGTTGCGCAGGCCAGCCGGACGGCCACGGTCGGCCTTCCTGCCCGCTGCGATCGCCTTGCCGGCCAGGTTGGCGCCTTATAGGTGCCTCTATAAGAAGTCAAGGGGGTTTTTGAGTAGTTGAGATTCTTTGTCTGCCAGTCGCCGTGGCCGGGGAGCTGTGGGAAACCGGGGGTGGAGGGGAGGGCGCCGGTTTTCCAAGCCCTGTGGGAAGGCGGCGGGCGGGGGGTCGGCGGGCCGGCTTTCCACAGGGCGGCAGCTCCCCGGCCGGGAGAGGTGGGGGGCCGGGGGGCGGAGAGGGGCGGTTTTCCACAGGCTGCCTCGTTCCTCACGCCGCCAGGCCTACATTCCGCACATCGGGGCTGCGATTTCTTGCGAATTTATCGGGTTTAGTTTCAATCACTTCGGCAATTCCTGGTTGTCCTCTTGCCCTGGGCTGAGGATCTCCGAGGCCGTTTCCTCCTCCCATTGAGCTAACAGGGAGTGGATCTCGCGATAGTTGGCGATGGCTCGCTGGAGGAAGTGCGCCTGGTCGGGAGTGACCACCCGGTGCTGGAGCTTGCCATCCTTGCTGCGGGTCCACTCGTGGTAGGGGCCGTGGCGCTCTTGGGGATCGGTGGCGCACCTGCAGTTCTTC
>JAZDGE010000415.1:0-11673 GCA_043807175.1 Acidobacteriota bacterium | reverse complement strand
GAGCGGCTCATCCGCCCGCCGATCTGGAGCGCCGGCGGGCTCTGCAGGAAGACGCGGATCCCCGGCACCCGCGAAAGCTTCGGGCGCAGGCTCTCGACCACCTGATCGGCCGTGAGTGTGCGCTGGTCGCGCGGTTTGAGGCGAATGAAGAGGAAGCCGGTGTTGGAGGCGCCCATGCCGCGCCCACCCGCCACCGTGTTGTACGTCTCGATGTTCGGGTCGTTCTTGATGATCTCGGCGACGGCGTTCTGGTGCCGCACCATGGCCTCGAACGAGATCCCCTCGGCAGCCTCGGTCTGGCCCATGAGCTGGCCCATGTCTTGCGAGGGAATAAAGCCCTTCGGCACCTTGGCGAACAGCACCACAGTTGCGACCGTGACCACCAGCGTGAACGCCATGACGGTCCGGCGATGGCCGAGTGACCAGCGCAGACCGGTCTTGTAGGCCTCCAACATGCGGGCAAAGAAACGCTCGAAGAAGTTGTACAACGCGTGGTGCTGCTCCGCCCTCGGCGGCCGCAGGAAGCGGCTCGACAGCATCGGCGTGAGCGAAAGCGAGATGAAGCCCGAGATCAGCACCGCGACGCCGATGGTGACGGCAAACTCCTTGAATAGACGGCCGACGATCCCGCCCATGAAGAGCACTGGAATGAAAACCGCCGCGAGCGACAGCGTCATCGACAAAATCGTGAAGCCGATCTCCCGAGCGCCGGCGATGGCGGCCGCAAATGGCTTCTCGCCCTGCTCCATGTGGCGCACGATGTTCTCCAGCATGACGATGGCATCGTCCACCACAAAGCCCACCGAGAGCGTCAGCGCCATCAGTGAGAGGTTGTCGACCGAGTAGTCGAGCAGGTACATGACAACAAACGTACCGACGATCGACATCGGCATCGCCAGCGACGGAATCACGGTGGCGGAGAGGTTGCGCAGGAACAGGAAGATCACCAGCACCACCAGCACCAGCGTAATCAGCAGCGTGACCTTGACGTCGTTGACCGACTCGTGGATCGGCGCCGCGCGGTCGAACATGATGTGCATCGAGACGCTGCTCGGGAGGACCTTCTCGAAGGTGGGCAGGAGCTCCCGCACCCGCCGCACGACCTCGACCGTGTTGGTGCCGGGCTGGCGCTGGATCGCCAGAATCACCGAGCGGTCGGCGAGGAACCAGGCCGCAACCTTGTTGTTCTCGACACTGTCGGTGATCCGGCCGAGCTCCTCCAGGCGCACTGGCTTGCCGTCACGGTAGGCGACGATGATCGGCCGGTAGGCGGCGGCCGTGGTGAGCTGGCCGTTGGTCTCGACCGTGAATGACTTCTCGGGGCCGTAGAGCACGCCGGTCGGGAGGTTGGAGTTGCTGGTGCGCACCGCCCGCACCACATCGTCAATGCCTATACCGCGGGAGGAAAGCTCACGGGGGTCGACCTGGATGCGCACCGCGTACTTCTGGGCGCCGTACACCTGCACCTGGGCGACGCCTGAAACGGTCGAGATGCGCTGTGCAACTGTGGTCTGCGCGTACTCGTCGAGGGTGTACAGCGGCAGCGTCGGCGACGTGAACGCGATGTAGAGCACCGGCTGGTCGGCCGGGTTGACCTTCTGGTAGGTGGGCGGGTATGGCATATCCTGCGGGAGCTGGCGGTTGGCACGGGCGATCGCGGCCTGCACGTCCTGTGCAGCCGCGTCGATGTCGCGATCAAGGGCGAACTGCAGCGTGATCTGGGTGCCGCCGAGGGAGTTGGAAGAGCTCATCGAGTCAACCCCGGCGATCGTCGAGAACTCCTTCTCCAGCGGCGTCGCGACCGAAGACGCCATGGTTTCCGGGCTGGCGCCGGGCAACGAGGCGCTCACCGAAATCGTTGGGAAGTCGACGTTGGGCAGGTCGCTCACCGGCAGCAACCGATAGGCCATGGCGCCGAAGAGCAGGATTCCCGCCATTACGATGGTGGTCATCACGGGGCGGCGGATGAACAGCTCGGAGAAGCTCATGGGCCCTACTCTCCCGCCTGGGAGAGGCCTTGCTTGATCTCGACCCGGCTTCCGGGCGAAAGACGGAGCTGGCCGTCGGTGACCACAGTCTCACCGGCCGCCAGTCCTGACTCGATGACCGCCTCGCGCTCGTCGCTCCTGTCGACCTTCACGGTGCGCATCTCGACCGTGCCGTCCTCCCTGACCACGAAGACGTACTGCCCCTGCTGCGAGGTCTGCACCGCCGGTGTCGGCACGACGAAGCGACCCGCCTCCTCGCCGAGGGTAACGACGACATCGACGAACTGCCCCGGCCACAGCTTCTCGTCCTGGTTGGCAAAGGTGGCTTTGAGGAGCAGCGTGCTGGTCGTCGGATCCACCGCATTGTCGATGAAGGTGAGCACACCCGCTCCGGCCTGGCCGCCGCCCGGCATGCTTGCCGCCACCTTGATCCCCTCACGCTGGCGCCCGACGATGGTGGGAAGGATCTGTGCCGGCACGGAAAACACAACGTAGATCGGCCGCGTCTGGTTGAGCGTCACGAGCGGCCGGTCATCGTTGGCCTTGACCAGGTTTCCCTTGGTCACCAACAGATCGCCGGTGCGACCCGCGATCGGCGCCTTGATCGTGCAGTAGTCGAGCTGCAGTCTGGCGCTCTCGACCGTCGCCTGATCGGCGGCGACCCCGGCTCGCAGCGCCGCCGCGTTCGCCTGTAACTGATCGAACTGCTCCCTGGTCACGAACTCCTGCTTGACCAGACCGGCATAGCGGGCGGTGTCCGCCTGGGCCTTGGCGAGCAGCGCTTGATCGCGCGCCAGACGCGCCTCGGCTTCGGCGAGCGCAGTCTCAAACGGACGGGGATCGATAGTGAACAGCGTTTCGCCGGCGCCTACAGGCTGGCCCTCGGCAAACCACACCTTCTGCAGCTCACCGCCTACCCGCGCACGCACCGCCACCGACTCGATCGATTCGACGTGACCGATAGCGCGGAAAGTCACCGCCACGGTCTTCTGCTCGACCTTGGCAACCATTACCGGCACCGCCGGCCGCGCCAGTTGCTGCTGCTTCCCCCCCCCGCACCCCACCACGATAAGGCCAGCGACAACGACAACGCCACCCGCGCTTCCCCAACGTCGTGGACCACGCCCCCAGGAGGCACGTTTGCACGGCTCTTCTCCGTTCACGAACCACGAACCACGAACCACGAACCACGGTCTCATCGTTCCACCTTCTCTTCCGTGACGATCTGCGTCGCGAGCAGCGGCGACGCGGCGCCAGTGTCGTGCGCCAACCGGGCGACGGTGACAAACCAGTCCGCACGCGCCTGAATCTCCTGCGCCCTCGCACTGGCCAGCGCCGACTGTGCGGCAAGGAGGTCGAGGATCGTCCCCACCCCCTCCTTGTAGCGGCCAAGGGCGACAGCGTGCGACTGCTCGGCGCTGGCGAGCAGGTCCTTGACCGTCTCGAGACGACGTGTCGCGGTCAGAAGGGCGTAGTAGCTCGTCCAGACCTGGAGGATCACCTGCTGCTCGTAGCTTGCCGCCTGCTCCTGTGCGACGGCCGCATCTTGTCGCGCCTTTTCGAGATCGAAGCTGCGCGCGAACCCGGAGAACAACGGGTAGCGCAGCACCACTGCCGTCGACCAGTTATCGGCAAAGCCCGCCGTCTCGCTCGGCGAGTAGTAGGTTCGGTTGGCGTTGGCGGACAGTGAGAGCGTCGGCAGCCCTTCGCTGCGGATGGCGCCGGCATGCCGGAGGGCCTTCTCGGCCAGGGCGCGCAGCGACAGAAGATCCGGCCGCCTCAAGCGGGCCTCCTCGATCAGCCCCTCCACCGCCTGCTCAACCTGGATCACTGGCACCTCGGTCGGAAGCGCTCCAACATCGAGCGGAATGCTGGCGGGCAGGCCCATGGCGGTGGCGAGCGCGCCGCGCACCACCATCACCTGCCCCTCGATGGTTTCGAGCGTGAGTCGCGCCTGCGAAAACGCCGTTTGCGCCTGCAGCACATCGGCGATCGTCGCCACGCCGGCCTGGTGGCGCACCCTCGCCGCGTCGAGACCGGTCTGCGTTTGCGTGACTGTCTCGCGCGCGGCGCCCAGTTGCGCCTTGGCGTTCATGTACCCGAAGTACGCCTGCTCCACCGCGAGCACCAGATTCTGCACCGCCGCGTCGTGGTTGAAGTCGGCGGCGAGCAGGCCAGCGAGCGCCTCCTCGGCGTTCCCGGCCCGGCCGCCGAAGTCCAAGAGCAGGTAGGAGAGCGCCACGGCTGGTCCGTAAGTGCTCTGCTCGAACTCGGACTGGCCGCCGACGGCCGATTGCTTGGCCCGCGAAAGGTTCGCGGTGAGATCGAGGCTTGGGTAGTAGGGGGCCCGCTTGCTGCCGAGCAGAGCCCGTGCGGCGCGTGCCTGCAGCCAGGCCGCACGCGTTTGCGGCGATGTGGCCAGGGCGAGGTCGACAATCTGCCCGAGGCTGAAGGCAGCGCCGGGTCGGAGCAGCGCGTCAGGGATCGCCACCGGCGCCGCCGCAGCCGCCGCCGGCCGGGTATCGATCACCGCTGGGCGGGCAGGGCTCTCCGGCACCGGCGCTGGCGCGTTGAGGGCGTGCGGGGCGACGCTGGCGCAGCCCACCAGGCCAAGCACAGCGGCGCTGAGAAGGCCCCTTCGCCAGCCCACCCAATTTCCTCGTTCACGTCGCAGTTGGGACATTACGCCTTCTCCTTGCCGAAATCTCTCTGCCGCCGTCGCCGCACTCGGGCTGCGGAGGGGTCGATTTGTGGCTGAGCTCCTCCTCGCAGCAGGCGCGAATCCCCGCCGCCGAGAATTGGACGATGTGCGCCACCAGCACGGACAACGGGGGCAGCGGCGCCCCATTCCCCGGCGCCAGCTCGGCCTGTCGGGCGCGGTGCGCCACCTGTAGGAGCTGGCCAATGATCGAGGTCACACAGAGCTTCGCCGCCGCCCTGCTCAGCCCCGGCGCCGCCGCGGCGATCGCCTCGATGAGTGCGCCCTGTACCGGCTCCACGATTTCGGCGACAAACAGCTCCCGCGGCAGTTGCGGGTCGAGCATCTCGCGCGAGATCAGTGCCATCAGCAGGCGGCCCTTGCTGCTGTCGACGAGCGGCTCGAGGAAGGCGCTGGCAAAGGCAGCCAGCACGGCTGCCAGCGGATCGGCCGCCCGGTCGACCTCGCGCGCCTGCCGAATGCTGTCCAGACGCCGCTCGCGCATCGCGGCCAGGCGGCGGCGGAAAACCTCATGGTAGAGCTCGAGCTTGCCGCCGAAATGATAGTTCACGGCGGCCAGGTTGCACTCTGCCGCGGCGGTGATTTCGCGCACCGAGGTGGCGGCAAAGCCACGCTCGGCGAACAGCCGCTCCGCCGCGTCGAGCAGCCGCGAGCGCGTTCCCGCGCCCTCGTCGGTGGTGATCGCTCCAGTCACTGGGGGCATTCCTTCCATCGCCTCGGCGTCCAATCAAAACGGAAGTATCAAACGCTTGTTTGAGCACGTCAAGCAAGCGTCACGCCCTCGCTTGCGACACTTCTTTTGTGACGAGCCCTAAGTGGGAACACCAGCGCCTCAACGCTCGTATAGTGCTACGTGGGAGGTCGAGCCGTGATCGAGGTCGCCGGGCTGGTCAAGGAGTTCCGTCACTGGGGCCGGCGGTTGCGCGCCCTCGACGGGGTTGACCTTACGGTTGCCCGCGGTGAAGTGTTCGGCCTACTGGGCGCCAACGGCGCCGGCAAGACCACGCTGATGAAGTTGCTCCTCGGCTTGAGCTCGCCGACCAGCGGTGTCGTGCGGCTGCGCGGGATCGACCCGGGCAAGGCGCTGGCCCGCCGAAACGTCGGCTATCTCCCCGAGGGACATCGCTTCCCACACTACCTGACAGGCGTCGCGGCGCTCAGACTTTTCGGCCGGCTGGCGGGGGTCTCCGAGAGTGCGCTCGACCGTCGGACGCCGGCGCTGTTGGAGCTGGTCGGCCTGGCGGATCGAGGCGGCGACCGCCTCGGGCGTTACTCGAAGGGAATGACGCAGCGGCTTGGCCTTGCCGCGGCGCTCATCGACGAGCCCGAGGTGCTCTTCCTCGACGAGCCGACCGACGGCGTCGACCCGGTCGGCCGCCGCCATATCCGAGACATCCTGCAAGATGTGCGCAGCCGCGGGACCACGATCTTCATCAACTCCCATCTCCTCTCCGAGGTCGAGCGCACCTGCGACCGGGTGTGCATCCTGCACCGCGGCAAGGTTGTCCGCGAGGGCAAGGTCGAGGATCTCACGCGCTCCACACAGCGCTTCAAGCTCCGCCTCGCCAATGGCGTCCCAGACGACCCCGCCAGGCTCGCCGTCCCCGGAGCGGCGATCACCACCCAGAACGGCCATCTCGAGGTCGCAGCCGAGACCCTGGATGCGCTGAACACTCTGGTCGATCGCCTGCGAGCGGAGCGCCTGCTCATTGCCGAGATCACCCCGATCCGCTCCGACCTCGAGGATGTCTTCATCGAAGTGGTCTCCGAAGAGGACCGAGGCCCGACTTGCGCGGCCCGGCTTCCGGAGAACCTCGCGGCGGACCGTCCGTCGGGCCACGAACCCCGAACCCCGAGCCCCGAGCCCCATCCTCACGCGGGGTCCGGAGCCCGGAGCCCGGAGCCCGCACCACCGGCGACGGATTGCCGGGAGGTGGCCGGGCGGGAGGGCGTTCCTGGGCGGGGGCCGGGGGAGAGCCGTCAACTGTCAACTGGGCGGGGGCCGGAGGGAGACTGCCTTTAAGAACCTGGGCACTTGTCGTCGACACCTGGCGCGAGGCCCTCGCGAGCTTCACCGTGCTCGGTTTCGTCGCCATCTCGCTCCTCTTCCAGCTTGTCCTCGCCTTCGCGCTCAACCTCGACATCGTGGACGGCAGCCTAGCGGCTGTGGCGCTGTTCGGCAAGAACCTCGAGCTCCACGGCAAGGGACCGGCGATCGGCGAGGTCGTCCAGGGCGGGCAGGCGGCGTTCGCCGGCATGCTCTACGTGATGGGGCTCTTTCTCGCTGTATTTGCGACGGGTTCTCAAGTTCCTCATCTGCTCCGGCGCGGCACCGTCGATCTCTACCTCTCCCGGCCGACCTCGCGGGTCCACATCCTGCTCGGCCGCTTTCTCGGTGCGGTAACCCTCGTCGCCGCCAATTTCGCCTACCTTTGTGGTGGCGTCTTCCTCATCGTCTCGCTCAAGACCGGCGTCTGGAACCCGCGTTTCTTTCTGGCCGCCACCATGATCCTGGCAGTCTTCCTCTCCTTTCTGGGGTTCATGTACCTGGTGGGCGTGCTCTCGGCCTCGACGCCGCTGTCGATCATGCTGCCCTATGCGATCTACATCATTTCGATGCCGCTGGCGGCGCACGATCGGATCGCCGCCGCGATGGACTCGCGCTTCTGGGCAAATGTGGTCCATGGGCTCTACTGGGTTCTCCCCAAGAGCTCGGAGATCGGGCGGGATGTCGTCGCAATGGTCCTCGGTAGGGGAACGCCCGCCATCGTGCCGCTCGCAACCACCGGCGCCTTCGGGCTGGCATGCCTGGTCGCCGCGCTTCTCGTCTTTCGCAAGAAGAGCTTCTAGGAGGTGTTCGATGCGCAGCGTGAAAGCCCTCGTCATCATCCTCGTCCTCGCGGCAACACCCGCCCGGGCGGCCTCGCCAACTCCCTATGAACTCCTCCGCTGGGCGCCCGCCGGGGCACAGGTGGTGGTGGCGATGGACGCCGCCACCCTCCGCTCCCACCCCCTGGCGCAGTCCTGGCTGCTTGAGCACCAGGCCCCGTGGAGCGGCGCCGGCGCCGAGGCACAACAGTTCCTGCGCGACGCCGGCCTCGACCCGCTACTTGATGTCGACTCGATGCTCCTCGCCGTGGTTCCTCAGACGGGCCATGATCGGGGCCTCGCCGCGTTCGGCGGCCGCTATGACCCGGCCTCGCTGGGGGCGGCCCTGGTCAAGCGCGGGGCGCGCGCCGCGACGGTTGGGGGTTCGCCCGTCTACCAGCTCGCTCAGGCGAAGGGCGGCCAGGGCGCCTCGCCCTACCTCTTCGCCAGCCCGGACGTCGTGCTGATTGGAGACGAGGCCTCCCTCGCCGCTGTTCTGGGGCGCCCCGCACGTGTCAACACGCTCGTAGACGGAGAGCTGGCCGCCGGGCGTCTCGACCCGCGGGCGCCGTTCTGGATGGTGGCGGCGATCCCGGCCGAGTTGCACGAGCCGGCAGGGGCGCCCGAGCAGGGACCGGCACACCCAGGCGGTCCTGCGCTACAGGCATTGATGGCGGCAGCCCACACCGTTCGGCAGGTGACCCTGCAGGCCTTCCTGACGGACGAGCTGGAGCTCAGATGGCGGGCCGAGGCCGACACCGCCGAAAACGCCGAGCTGCTGCGCGACACCGTCAAGGGGGCGCTGGCCGCCCTCCGTCTGCATGCGCAGGAGCAGGCGCCGGAGCTTGTCGAGGTGCTGCGCGCAGTGAAGGTGACCTGCGACGGCACGGAGGTCAAGGGTACAGGGGTGATCCCGCTGGCCCTGCTCGAAAAGCTCTCGCACGAGGCGGCTGCCGGCCGGCCGGATAGTCAGCGCACGACGCTGTAGCGCCCCTCCGGGCCGCCGGAACGGCGCCCCCCCGGGCTGGAATTCACGGGCAAGCGCGCCCGCGCAACTTGCGTCTTCAAGGCTACAGAAGCGCACGGCGTGGACTTCCCGCGACCGTGGCGGCAGCAGTGCGGCCTCTGCCCGCCGGGGCTAGACTTGAGCAGCGGATCGAGGGCGACGTGCTCACTACCGGCGAGAGAACCGATACAGGAGGCCTGGCGGCACTTCTTATTGCCAGCGACCAGCGCCTGCGCAAGCGCCTGCTTCGAGCTCTCTCGCGGCGTGGCCATCAGGCTATCTCCTGCGCGCGATCTGATGAGCTGCCGGCGCTGTGCGCCGCCGGGCGGGTCCAGCTTGCCGTCATTGCGTGGAGTCCTGACGCTGACGCGGCGAGTGAGGCGTGCCGGGTGATTCGGCTCACACCAGGCGCCGGCGACGCGATGATCCTGGCCATTCTAGATGGCCGGGAGAGCAGCCAGCTCGAGGCCGCACTTGCGGCGGGCGCTGACGATTTTGTTCGCCTGCCGGCCCGCGAGGACGTGCTGGAATTCCGTCTTGCAATCGCCGAGCGACGCATTGCCGCGCTTTGTGCACACCGTCTGGCCCAAGCCGCTCTCCGCGAAAGCGAGGAGCGCTATGCCCTTTCCGCCCGTGGCGCCAACGACGGCTTGTGGGATTGGGACTTGCTCACCAACAAGGTCTACTTTTCTGGCCGCTGGCGAGAAATGCTGGGTGGTGGTGAGGACGAGCCCGGGGACGACCCGGAGATCTGGTTCGGACGTATCCATTCCGAGGACCAGGCGCGGGTGCGTGAGGCGCTCCAGGCGCACCTTGACGGCGTCCTCCCCTGGTTCCGAACCGAGCATCGAATCCGCCACCAGGATGGCGCCTACCGTTGGGTGTTGACCCGTGGCCTGGCGGTCCGCGGCGAGGACGGCAGGCCGCACCGGATCGCCGGTTCGCAGACTGACATCACCGATCGCAAGCTCGTCGAGCAGCAGCTCCTCCACGGCGCCTTTCACGATTCCCTCACCGGTCTTCCCAACCGGGCGCTATTCAGCGATCGCCTCGCCCAGGCGCTTGCCCGCGGGCGCCGGCGCGAGGGTTTCCAGCTCGCGGTGATCTTCCTCGATGTCGACCGCTTCAAGGTCATCAACGATGGCCTCGGCCACCACGTCGGCGACCAACTCCTGGTGGCGCTGGGCAAGCGGCTGGAAGCCCTGCTCCGGGAGACCGACACTGTCGCCCGCCTCGGCGGCGACGAGTTCGCTCTCCTGCTTGAGGAGCTCGACGAACCGCGTCAAGCGTCGCTGGTTGCCGAACGCATCCGCAACGACCTTGGGCAGCCCTTCGACCTCGGCGGGCAAGAGGTCTTCGCCACCGTCTCGAGCGGGATCGCGCTCTCGCAGGGAGGCGCCGAGCAGGCCGAGGAGCTGCTCCGAGATGCCGATACGGCGATGTATCGCGCCAAGGCGAGTGGACGCAACTGCTACGCCATCTTCGATCCCCAGATGCACGCGCGCGCCGTGGCCGCCCTCCAGCTCGAGAACGACCTGCGGCATGCCGTCACGCGCGAGGAGTTCTGCGCCTACTTTCAGCCCATCATTTCACTTTCGTCCGGCCGCATCACCGGCTTCGAGGCGCTCGCCCGCTGGCACCACCCTCGCCGCGGCCTCCTGCTTCCCGCCGACTTCATTCCCACGGCCGAGGAGACGGGCCTGATCGTCCCGATTGACCGGCTGGTCCTGAATGCCGCATGCCGACAGGCGAGGAGCTGGGGGGTACGTTTTCGCAAGTGGCTTCCGCTCACCATGAGCGTCAACATCTCCGGGAGTCAGTTCACCCAACCGGATCTCGTGATGCAGGTCGACCACGCGCTCCGCAGCTCCGGACTCTGGGGCCAGGCGCTCAAGCTGGAAATCACCGAAACTGCGATCATGGAGAACGCTGCCCTGGCGGTGGCGATGTTCGAGCAGCTTCGCACCCTCGCGGTCACCTTTTCCATCGACGACTTCGGCACTGGCTACTCCTCGCTCTCCAACCTCCGGCGCTTCGAGATCGACACGCTCAAGATCGACACCAGCTTCGTGGCGCGCATGCTGGAGGACGAGGAGACCGCCGAGATCGTGGGCGCGCTGGTCAACCTCGCCTTCAATCTCCACAAGGATCTGGTCGCCGAGGGCGTCGAGTCGCCCCAGCAGCTCGCCCACCTGCGCCAGCTTGGTTGCAGCCATGCGCAGGGCTATCTCTTCTCTCCGCCGCTCGAAGCCGAGGCCGCAACCGAGCTGCTCACCTCCAATCCGCGCTGGTAGCGCTCCCGACCACCTCCCCCGCCGCGGCTCGCCGGCTCGCCGCGGGTAGGTCGCCGCCTTCGCCCTGCTGCCACGCCTTGCGCCTGAAAAGCGAAAGCCCTGCAATTTCTTGCAGGGCCTTCATACTTCCCGGCGGCGACCTACTCTCCCAGGCAGTTACCCACCAAGTACCATCGGCCCAGAGGGGCTTAACTTCCGTGTTCGGAATGGGAACGGGTGTGGCCCCCTCGGTATGACCACCGGAAAAACTTGTGATTTCTCAAAATCTTAACAACCCAACTGAGCTTCAGGCTTTAGGCAAGAATCGGGAAATGTATGGTCAAGCCTCACGGCCGATTAGTACGGGTCAGCTCCACGCGTCGCCGCGCTTCCACCTCCCGCCTATCAACCTGGTCATCTACCAGGGGCCTTCAGGGGCTTTACGCCCGGGATACCTAATCTTGGAGTTGGCTTCCCGCTTAGATGCATTCAGCGGTTATCACATCCGAACGCAGCTACCCGGCGCTGCCGCTGGCGCGACAACCGGTACACTGGAGGTTCGTTCGTCCTGGTCCTCTCGTACTAAGGACGACTCTCCGCAAGTATCCTCCGCCCACACCAGATAGGGACCGAACTGTCTCGCGACGTTCTAAACCCAGCTCACGTACCGCTTTAATCGGCGAACAGCCGAACCCTTGGGACCTGCTTCAGCCCCAGGATGCGATGAGCCGACATCGAGGTGCCAAACCCCGCCGTCGATGTGAACTCTTGGGCAGGATCAGCCTGTTATCCCCGGCGTACCTTTTATCCGTTGAGCGA
>JAZDGE010000414.1:0-8689 GCA_043807175.1 Acidobacteriota bacterium | reverse complement strand
CCTTGTCCTGGAACTGCCGGCGGACTTCCTCGATGATGTACTGGGCCGTGTTGCCGACCGCGCGGATCGCGAGGGCGGAGAAGAGGTAGACGAGAACGGCGCCCAGCATGGCGCCGATGAAGACCTCGACCTTGGCGATGTCGACGACCTTGAAGTCCGGATTCGGCAGGCTCGCGGCCTTGTGGAGCTCGGTCACCTTGTCCATGTAGGCCTGGAAGAGCAGGAAGGCCGCGAGCGCAGCGGAGCCGACCGCGTAGCCCTTGGTGAGCGCCTTGGTGGTGTTGCCGACCGCATCCAGCCGGTCGGTCTTCTTGCGCACGGCCTCGGGCTGCTCCGACATCTCGACGATGCCGCCGGCGTTGTCGGTGATCGGGCCGAAGGTGTCCATCGCCAGAATGTACGCCGCGGTGGCGAGCATGCCCATCGTGGCGACCGCGGTGCCGAACAGACCGGCATGCGGCAGGCCGCTGGTCTGGCCCAGGTAGTAGGAGCCGAGCAACGCCGCACCCATCACCAGGGTGGGCATCCAGACGCACTCTAGGCCGACACCGATGCCGGCAATGATGTTGGTCGCCGGACCGGTCTTGGAGGCCTCGGCGATCGACTGCACCGGCCGGAACTTGTACTCGGTGTAGTACTGTGTGATGTAGACGAACGCCACCGAGGTCAACACTCCGAGGATGCCGCACAGGAAAAAGTGCCACCAAGCGTCTGGGGCATTCGGCGAGTTGAGCAGCCAACGGGTCGCGCCGCCGAAGGTGATCATCGCCAGTACGACCGCGAAGTAGTAGCCGCGGTTGAGCGCCTGCATCGGGTCGATCTTCTCTTCCTTGTCCATCTTGACCATCATGATGCCGACGATCGAGGCGACGATGCCAAAGGCACGGGCGATGAGCGGGAACATCATCACCCCGATGATGCCCGCCGAGAACGCCAGGCCGGCCTTCTGCGCGCCCGCAGCCAGCGAGGCGCCCAGAATCATCGCGCCGATGTTCTCGGCCGCCGTCGACTCGAACAAATCGGCGCCACGGCCGGCGCAGTCACCGACGTTGTCGCCCACGAGATCCGCGATCACCGCCGGGTTGCGGGGGTCGTCCTCGGGAATCCCGGCCTCGACCTTGCCCACCAGGTCGGCGCCGACGTCCGCCGCCTTGGTGTAGATGCCGCCGCCAAGCTGTGCGAACAGCGCCACGAACGAGGCGCCGAAGCCATAACCGACGATCAGCAGAGGAATTTTTGTCGGCTCGACATTGCCGATCGCGTTGACCAGCGCGTAGAGACCGGACACGCCTAACAGCGACATCGCAACCACCAGCAGGCCCGAGACCGCGCCGCCCCGAAGGGCGATGCGCAACGCAACATTCACGCTGGAGAGCGCGGCATGGGCGGTGCGAATGTTCGAGCGAATCGACACCCACATCCCGACATAGCCGGCGATCATCGAGGAGACCGCGCCGAAGACGAAGGAAAGCGTGATCCAGCTCGCCAGCGCCAGCGAGCTGCCGACCGGATCGAACTCGCGATGGCTGCGGACGAAGCCATAGCCGATGAACAGCACGGCCGCGACTACCGCAGCGAGCAGGATGATTGTCCGGTTCTGCCGCCGCAGGAACGCCTCCGCGCCCTCCTTGATGGCATTTGAGATCTTCTGCATCGCCTCGCTGCCGGTCGAGTGCTTCAGCACCCACCTCGCGAGGTAGGCCGCGAAAAGCAGGCCAAAGATGGAAAAACCGATGACTAGCAGGATCAGTTGCGCCGTTTCGCCCATACTCGAGGTTCCTCCTCCTCTTTGAGATGTAACCGAGTTTTTTCGGGTGAGCGCGACGCCCCAGGACACAGCATCCGCTCACACCACCGAACCCCTGGGTCCCCCCCGTGCATGGACCCCCAAAGGCCCAAACGCCAACTGGGCATGCATCATACCCCAACTTTCACGTGTCAATGACTCTCGCCAGACAAGTCCACGCTCCGCAGCAGTAAGGCGCCGGCGATGAAGAAGATGAGCACCGAGCCGACGCCCAGCCGGCCGCTCCCGCTGAGCGAGGTGAGGAGCGCGAAGAGCGCCGGCCCGGCCACCCCGGCCATTCGCCCGGAGACGTCGAAGAACGAGAAGTACTCGGCCTCCCTCCCGGCCGGCAGGAGGCGGGCGTAAAGTGAGCGGGAGAGCGCCTGCGCACCCCCCTGGACGAGACCGACGAGCCCGGCAAGCATCCAGAAATGCCACGGCCGTGCCATGAAGATCCCAACCGCGGCAATTGCCACATATCCGGCGAGGGCGATCTCGATCCCCGCCTTCGTGCCCACCCGCCGGGCGAGGCGAGCGAAGGCCAGAGTCGCCGGTATGCCGACGAGCTGGGCCAAGAGCAGCGCCCCGAGCATGTGCGCGAGCGGAATTCCGAGCTCGGCCCCGTAGGCGCCCGCCATCTTGATCACCGTGCCGATGCCGTCGTTGTAAATCCAGTAGGCGAGCAGGAACCGCCACAGCGCGGGCCGCGACCGGGCCTCGGCCAGGGTCCGTCGCAGCCGAGCCAGCGCCCGCTCGCCGGGAGCGGCGGCAGGCTCCGCCACCCGCCGCACCACCGGCACCGTGAAAACGGCCCACCAAACCGCAACCAGCACCAGCACCCAGCGCACCATGCCGGGGCCGCGCGCGAGCACCAGGGCCGCAGCGATTGCCAGAACCAGCCCGCCGCCGGCATGGCCATAGGCGTAGCCTCGCGCCGAGATCGCATCCCACCTCTCAACCGGGCCGACCGCCGGCAGCAGCGAGTCGTAGAAGAGGTTCGCGGTCATGAAACCGGTGGCGGCGATCACGTAGAAAAGCGCCGCCAGGCGCCAGCTTCCCGGCAGCACGGCCGCGATCCCAACAGTGCCGAGCGCACCCAGCGCCGCGAACGCCGCGAGCAGCGCTCGCCGTCTCCCGGTCGCATCAGCCCAGGCGCCGAGGAATGGCGCGGCCAGGGCGCCGGCAAGCAGACCTGCCGCGGCCGTCCACCCCCAAACCGCGGTACCGGCGGGCGCGCCGAGCTCCCGGTTTGCCAGCCCCGCGAGGTAGGGCGGCAGCACCGCGGTCATGCAGATGATGGCAAAGGCCGAGTTGCCCCAGTCGTAGAGGCACCAGGCACGAGTGGCCCGGGCATTCTCGCCGGCGGTCATCGCGCGCGCCTGGCCCAGGCGCGGACCTCCCTCGTCGTATTCCTGCAGGCCATCCGGCGTGACCTCACCTCGTGCTGGCGATGCCAAGAGGCGCGCTGACAATCGAGAGTCAGGGAGCTCGCCAACACCGCACCCGGCTGACCCGCCGACTCGTCCCCCGCCCCAGCGCTTGAGTTGAGAACTCGTCTCATTCGTTCGTGCCTCGGTCAGCCGTCGAGACGGGAGGCGGCAAGGTCGCCCCTTACGTCACTCCGGTCCCGGGTGGGACCTCCCGGTCGACGCCGAGCACGTAGGGCACGCCGTCCACCGATGCGGCCAGCAGCATGCCGCGGGACTCCACCCCCATGAGCGTGGCCGGCTTGAGGTTGCTGACGACAACGATTTGCCTGCCCACGAGTTGCTCTGGCTCGTAAGCGCCGCCGATGCCGGCGACGATTTGGCGCAGCGCCCCCTCGCCGAGGTCGACCTCCATGCGGATGAGCTTCTTCGATTTCGGTACCCGCTCCGCGACTTTGACCGTGCCCGCGACCAACTTGATCCGGGCAAACTCCTCGATCGACAGAAGCTCGGAGATTGCTGCCGGCCCGGCAGGCACCGCCGGCTCGGCAGTCGGCCCCGGTTCGGCAGGCACCAGCTCGACAGCGGGCAGGGCGGGCGCCGCCACCGCTGGCATTTCCTCAACAGGTGGGGGCTTGTCCTTCTCGTCCATCTTTCCCTCCGCAAAGTAGGCCTCGACATCCACGCGCGGAAACAGCACCCCTTCGGGCCCCAGCGCCCGCCCCGGCGCGAGTGTGCCCCAACGTAGGGCGTTGTCGCCAAGCTCCGCCTCCTCATCGCCCAGTTGCGCGAGCAGCCGGCGAGCAGTGGCTGGCATCACCGGCTCGACCATCACCGCCACCAGCCGCAGGGCCTCGAGACAGTTGTACAACACGCGGTGCAGCCGCGGGGAAGAGGTCGTTTCCTGCTTGGCGATCGCCCACGGCGCCCGGTCGTTGACATAGCCGTCCACGGCGGCAAGCAGCTCCCAGATCGCCTCGAGGGCGCGGTGAAACTCGTAGCCGTCCATGGCGGCGAGGTAGCGGTGCACCGTCTCTTCGGCCTTGTCGCGAAGGACGCTCGTCGCGCAGCGCTCCTGCGGCGTGTGACCGGCGAAGTAGCGCCGCGCCATCGCCAGCACGCGCGCCGCGGTGTTGCCCAGCCCGTTGGCGAGGTCGGCGTTGTAGCGGCCGAGAAATGCCTCGTCCGAGAAGCTGGCGTCCTGGCCGAAGGTCATCTCGCGCAGGAGAAAATGGCGCAGGGCGTCGCTGCCGAAGCGCTCCAGCAGGTAGTCCGGGCGCACCACGTTGCCGAGCGATTTCGACATTTTCCTCTCGTCCCGCAGCCACCAGCCATGTCCGAACACCTGCCGTGGCAGCGCCAATCCAGCCGAGAGCAGGAATGCCGGCCAGTAGACGCAGTGAAAACGCAGGATGTCCTTGCCGACGAGATGGAGATCGGCCGGCCAGTGGCGCTCGAAGAGCTCGTGCTCGGCGGCGCCGAAACCCAGCGCCGAGATGTAGTTCGTCAGCGCGTCGAGCCAGACGTAGACGACATGGGAGTCCTCCTGCGGAAACGGGATTCCCCAGCGCAGCGAGACGCGCGAGACTGAGAGGTCCTTGAGCCCACCCTCCACAAAGCGCACGACCTCGTTGTAGCGCGAAAGCGGGCGAATGAAGCCCGGGTTCTGGCGGTAGAAGTCGAGCAGCGGCTGCTGGTAGGCCGAGAGCCGAAAGAAGTACGACTCTTCCTGCAGCTTTTCCACCGGATGTGAGAGCTCCGGGCACCGGCCCTCAACGAGCTGCGACTCCGGGAAGAATGCCTCGCAGCCGGCGCAGTACCAGCCCTCGTAGGCGCCCTTGTAGATGTCGCCCCGGGCCTGCAGACGCGCGATCAGCGCGTGGACCCCCGCATGGTGGCGCTCCTCGGTGGTGCGGATGAAGTCGTCGTGGGTGATGCCAAACGCCCGCCAGAGCTCGTGGTAGTGCCCGACCACCCGATCCGCCAGCTCCTTGGGGAGCAGTCCCTGCTCGCGCGCCGAGCGCTCTATCTTCTGCCCATGCTCGTCAGTGCCGGTGAGGAACCTCACCTCGAAACCGCGGTTGCGCTTGAAGCGGGCGATCGTGTCCGCCGCCACGGTGGTGTAGATGTGGCCGATGTGCGGCAGATCATTCACATAGTAGATCGGTGTGGTGATGTAGAACGTCCTGCTCCCCACGCGCCCCCCTTCCCGGCCTCAGGGCGCGAAGGATAGCATCAAGGTGGGATCTAGCTCGCTTCGCTCGCCATTGGGGTTGGGGTTTAGGGGTTGGGGGTTGGGGGATGGCTGCACCGGACTTGCTGCGCGGCGCCCGCGTGAGAGCTGCGAGTAGCCGCAACGCAAACGGCGAAAAGGCCGACTCACCACCTCTCGACCGGCCCAGGGACACCCTCATGCACCGGCGCCTAGACGCCTTCCTCCCTAACCCCCAGCCCCCAAACCCTAATCCCGCAAGCAGTTGTGCGATTTCCGAGCCACTACTTGCTTGCCGGCGTCACGCGCCGCTCGATCGCGGTCTTTTCGAGCGCCAGCCCGAGCTGGATCATCAGCAGCTCGAGACCATCGGTGGGCCCGATCGGAGCTTCGCTCGGAACATTGTCGCCGTAGAACAGGGCGACAACCTTCCCGCAAACGACCATCGGGATTACTACCACGTCACGAGGCCTGGCGCCGCCAATCTGCGCCACCAGGTAGTCGTGCTCCGGCCCCACCGGCAGCTCGCCCCGGAAGGTCTTGCGCGTCTTGACAGTGCGCGCGAAGACAGTGCCGTCGGCGAGCGGAAGCTTGAGGCCCCGCGCCCGCTCCACGCCCGAGGCATCGGGCGAGTCGAGGCCGAGCTGCGCCATGCCGCTGACGCCGTCGTGCCGGACCGCGAACAGCACGCCGCGGCCCACGACCGAGGCGGCGAAAGCCATTACCTTGAGCGTGATCTCGCCGGTGAAGGCGGGCGAGCGGATCTCCGTCATCAGCGTCTTGAGCGCGGCCAGACCCCCTTCGTGCGCGAGCGCTCCCGGCGGGCCAGCAAGCCCGCTCGCCGCCGAATCGCTTTGCTGGCGCTCCGGCGGCTCGGGCGCCCTCGCCATTTCACCGCCGAGTCCGCCAAGAAACGCCTCCACATCGATCTCGACCTCGTCGCCGGGGGGCAACGCCACCGGCTCGAACTGAAACTGGCCGCCGGTCCAGCTCAGCAGCTCCGAAAGGACCTTCGCCGTTTGCAGCCGGACCGCCCGCACCAGATCATCGGGTGAAATCAGCCCCAGCTCGATGAGAACGACCCCGAGCGGTCGACCGGGCGCCCCCTGGCTCTGCGCTGCGAGAGCGGCGTGCAGCTCGCTTTCGGTCAGCAGGCCCTCGCAGGCGAGAATGTTGCCGAGCGTCTCCCGAACCGAGTCCGAGGCGGTGAAAATCACCTTGCCGCTGCGAAACGCGACGAGCCCGTTGCTGCCGGGCCGGGACAGTGTGAGCTTGCCGCACTTGCCAAGACGCGACAGCGTCAGCAGCAGCTCTTTCACGCTCAGGTCTTCGAGCTTTCCCTTGACTGCCACGCCCGGTCTCCCAACCCGCGCCGCCTGCCCGCGGACGATTTCGTCGCTCTGTCGCCTTCGGTTGCTCCCCGCGAGAGCTGTCGCGAGGCTCGCCAAGGCACATTCTAACCCGCTGCAATGACTCCGCGTTGACGCAGAGACACGAAGCCTTCCCGCGCAATCACGAGATGATCGAGCACGCTGACGTGCATCAGCCGTCCGGCCTCCACCAGCCGCCGCGTCAGTGCGACATCGTCCTCGCTCGGCGCCGGATCGCCCGAGGGATGGGTGTGCCAGAGAATGACGCCCGCGGCGTTGTCCGCAATCGCGGCGCGAAACACCTCCGCCGGCTCGACATCGGCATGACCGCGCGCGCCTCGGTGGAGCTCGTGGCTGCGAATCAGACGGTTGCGGCCGTCGAGCGTGAGGCAGCCGAACACCTCCACCCCGGCGGCGGCATGGGCCGCGCGAAGATAGGCCGCCGCCAGCTCGGGCCGATCGAAGAGCGCTCGCCCGCCAAGCTGCGCGTGCGCCAGCCGCCGCCCCAGCTCGAGCGCCGCCGCGAGCGCCGTCGCCTTGGCATCCCCGATCCCCGGCCGCTGGCGGAGCTGGTAAACGTCGAGGGCCATGAGCCCTTGCAGCCCGCCAGCCTCGGTGAGCCAGTCGCGCGCGAACTCGAGCACGGGTGAGTCCCGAGTCCCGGTACACAGCAGAATTGCCAGCAGCTCGGCCTCGGAGAGCGCCGCCGCCCCCTTCGCCAGCAGCTTCTCCCGTGGCCGCTCGTCCTCGGGCAGCTCCGAGACTCTCACGCCGGCCCGCTTTCGAGCAGGGCGTCGAGGCGTGGCAGCAGCTCCCCCGCCGGCCCGCGCAGCGCCACGTCCGCCAAGTGCGCCAGTGCGCTCGCCTCGGGGTTCACCTCGATGACCTTTCCGCCAGCGCGGGATGCTATCTCGACCAGCCCGGCGGCCGGATACACGACCGCCGAGGTGCCCACCACCAGCAGCACGTCGCAGCTCGCGGCTGCCTGTCCCGCCGCCCCAAGCACCTCGGCGGGAAGGTACTCGCCGAACCACACCACGCCGGGACGCTCCAGGCCACCGCACCCGCGGCAGCGGGGTGGCAGCTCCGGCAACGGCACCCGCCGGTCCTCCCGCTCGGCGCCGCAGCTCGAGCAGCGCAGTCGCCAGATCGAGCCGTGCAGTTGCAACACCTCGCGCGAACCCGCCGCCTGGTGCAGCTCGTCAACGTTTTGGGTGACGAGACGAAAGTGCGCGAAACGCTCCTGCCAGCGCGCCAGCACCAGGTGCGCCGGGTTTGGCACGACCGTGGCGAGCTTGGTGCGCCGCTCGTCGTAGAAGCGCCACACAAGCTCAGGATTGGCGTGAAATCCCTGGGGCGTCGCCACTTCCTCCACGGGCCGGCCTTCCCACAGCCCGAGCGCGCCGCGAAATGTCGGCACTCCCGACTCCGCGGACACGCCCGCCCCGGTGAACGCCACCACGCGTCGGGCGCGACGCAGGACCTCGGCGGCCTGCTTCAGCTCTGGCGTGCTCATTGCCGGCATTGTAGTCCCATCAGCTCGTTGCGGGCGGCAGTGCGCGACATCGAGCATTCTCTCGCGCCCATTCCCCTGGGCGTCGCGGCCGCTTCCCATCCCGGTCACCCATGCTCACGGCGGACGTGGAGTAAGATGGCGCGAGCACGCGGGAGGCGGCGAAATGTCCAATCTGGTTGAGCTCAGGCGAGAAGGTGCGACGACGGAGATCATGATCAACCGGCCGGACCGTCGCAACGCCCTCGACCACACGACTCTCCAGCACCTGCTCGCGCGTATCGCCGAGGTCAGCCGCGACCCGGCGACCCATGTGATCGTGCTCCACGGCGCCGGCGAGGGCTTCTGCTCGGGCGCCGATCTCGACCTGCTGGCGGGGCT
>JAZDGE010000413.1:0-3093 GCA_043807175.1 Acidobacteriota bacterium | reverse complement strand
CAAGATCATCTCGAAGATCCAGCAGGAAGGCGGCGCCAAGCGCCGTCTGTTCGAGTGGGGCCTGCGGGTAGGCCGCCAAGTGCGCGAGGCGGCCTGGCGCGGCGAGCGCGCCTCGGCCTTCGCCCGCGGCCAGTACGCGGTGGCCAAGGCGCGGATCTTCTCGAAGGTGATGGACCGTCTCGGCGGGCGCCTCCGCTTCACGATCTCCGGCGGCGCGCCGCTCGCTCGCGAGGTGGCCGAGTTCTTCGACATCGTCGGCCTGCCAATCCTGCAGGGCTACGGCCTCACCGAGACCTCGCCGGTGATCGCGGCCAACCGCCTCGAGGCCAACCGCCTCGGCTCCGTGGGCCAGCTCATTCCCGGCATCGAGGTGCGGATCGCTCCCGATGGCGAGATCCTCACTCGCGGGCCCAACATCATGAAAGGCTACTGGCGCAAGCCCGACGCCACCGCCGAGACCATCGACCGCGATGGCTGGCTGCATACCGGCGATGTCGGCTACCTCGACAACGATGGCTTCCTTTTCATCACCGATCGCAAGAAGGACATCATCGTCACCTCGGGCGGCAAGAACGTCGCGCCACAGCCGATCGAAGGCCGCCTGGGCGCGACGCCGTTCATCGCCCAGGCGGTGCTGGTTGGCGACAAGTACCCGTATCTCACGGCGCTTCTGGTGCCCAACTTCGAGAACCTCGAGACGCACTTCGCCGGCAAGGGAATCAAGGGGCTCGCCCGCGAAGAGATGGCGCAGCACGAGGAGGCCGCGGCGCTCTTCGCCCAGGCAGTGCAAGGGATCAACCGGGAGCTCGCGGTGCACGAGCGGATCCGGCGCTTCACCGTGCTCAAGCGGGAGTTCTCCCTCGAGGAAGGGGAGCTGACGCCAACGATGAAGGTGCGCCGCCGCGTCATCGGCGAGCGCTACCGCGACCAGATCGAGGGTATGTACCTGAAGACACAGCGGCCGGGGGAGTACGACCTGGGCGAGTAGGACTTGGAAGGCGACAGGCGACAGTTTCCCCCTCACCCCACCCCGCAAACCCGCCCGCCCGTCCCCCACCCTTGCGCCCAGGTAGCGAACTTGAGTCGCTGGTTCAGATCTTGCCTCTGTATGCTGCCTTCATTTCCCGCCGTCGAGCAGCGCGGCGAGTGAGCGGGGCAAGAGGAGGTCGTCGAGAATCGCATCGGGCGCCAGCGCCGCGAGATGCTCGCGGGGGGTCCAGCCGCTGGCCACCGCGACCGCCCGGGCGCCTCCGGCGCGGGCGCAGCGAATGTCTGCCGGGGCGTCTCCGACCACGACCGTGCGGGTACCGGCGAAGTCGTCCCCCCACCGTGCCAGCGCGCGCTCGCGGGCGACCGGAACAAGCGCGTCGCGGTTCTCGCTGTCGGAGCCATAGGCGCCGATCTCGAACCACCCGAGGAGGCCTGCCGCCTTGAGCTTGATCTCGGCGCCCGGCGCGATGTTGCCGGTCAGCAAACCAATCCTGATCTCGGGGCGCGCGGCGAGGTCGGCGAGGAGCTCACGCGCCCCCGGCAGGACCTGCACGGTACCGGGCTGGAGCGCCGTCTCAAGGTTGACGACGTAGCGCTCGAGCGCCGTCACGAGCTTTGGGGCGATCTCGGTGCGCTGCAGCCCGGCCATCTGGAGCAACTCGAAGACGATCTGGGGATCGGTCTTGCCCGAGTAGCGGTAACGCTCGAATGGCCCTGCCGTGCCGTAGGTCGCAAGCAGCGCGGAGGTGAGTGCTTTCCCGGCCCGACCGGCGGTCGAAATCAGCGTCCCGTCGACATCGAAGAGAATGAGCCGCCTTACCTTCGGCTTCACGCGTGGAGTCTAACACGCAGCCCGGCAGGGACACCCGAGTGAGTGACGGCTCGCCAAGCAAAACAGCTCCGCGCGACCCGAGTGGGCGTCGACGGTTCGAGGCAGAGCGTGCCCGGCTGGCAACGCCTTCGCTCAACCTCGGCTTGAGATTCGTTTGACACCGCGCGCAGGCTTCTCGTAGCATGCCGGCAGTGCGGAGGACGCAGAGCAGCTCGTGCTCACAGGCTACAACACCGACATCGAATTCGAGGGTGTGACCTACCACGTCCAGAGTGAGGACAGAGGCGGGGCCAACCCGTTGATTGAGACCCTGGTCTACGTGAAGGGCGAGATCCTTGCGACTCGCCGCACGGAATACCGCGATTTGCTTGAGGCGGGCGGCGCCAGGAGCACGATCCAGGCATTGATGGAGCGCCAACACCGCGCGGTCGCCGAAGCGGTGCGCTCAGGACGTCTCGACCTCCTCACCGAACCGCAGGTGGGCGCGGAGTCCGACACCACGGTCGTGCGCCGCGGCCCCTCAGTCGTCCTCCGTGAAGGGGCGGAAGCGTGGGACGCGGCGCCCCACTCGCAGAGGACGCTCGACGAGGTGATTGCCGAGTGGCTCGTCGAGCAGCAGCAAGGGGAGCGGCTGCGGCTGCTGGTGACGGGAGGCGGCGATCTCCGCCTGGGCGCCCCTTTCTCCCTCGACCTTCAGGTGCGAACCTCGCCGGGAGAATCGCCGGTCGCGGGCGCGCATGTAACCGCCCGCTTTCTCTCGACGTCCACCAAGCCACTCACTCTCGCGGAGGGTCAGAGCGATGCCGCCGGGATTCTCCTCTTGCGCGGGCAGCTTCCCGAGATCGACAGGGGCACCGCGCTCGTGGTCGTGACTGTCCAACACGCCAGCGGCAGCGACGAGGCCAAGTTCCTGGTCAAAAGATAGCTCGCCTCCGCCCACCCACCCAGCTCTTAGCCACTAGCTGCTAGCGATTAGCTCGGCGGCGGTTTCGTAACGCGTGTTCGACGAAAAACTTGGGCCATGCTTCTGGCGCGGAACCCTCTTTCCGCGAGTGGGTTTTGGGGATCGCGCCGGAACTTTTCCTCAGATACCCGAAGTTTCCGAACGGTAAGCGCCCAATAGCTAATGGCTAAGTACTCTGGACCGGAATTTCGGTGACGTATTTACGCGGCTTGGGCGAGGGCGTCCTCATGAGCGCGCACCTTGGCCAGGAGTTCCCGCAGGTCGCGGCGGGTGAACTTCCACTCGAACGGTTTGGCCACCACCTGGT
>JAZDGE010000412.1:0-2233 GCA_043807175.1 Acidobacteriota bacterium | reverse complement strand
CCACTGACGGGAATAGTGTTCCGCGCCAGAACTACGAACCGAGATTTCGCGCTGAGCACGCATTAGGAAACTGCCGTCGAGCTAACCGCTAACAGCTAACTGCTAACTGCTCGCGGCGGAGCCGGAACCATTTGGTTGCGGCTCCGCCGCCTTAGGGTGCCCACCAAACATGACACACCTGCGTCATCGCGACGCCAGCAAGCGCGGCGTCGAGCTCGTCGTAGGCGCGCCGGAAGGTGTCGTCCCGACCCTCCGGCTCCCCCGCCCGCGCCGCCCACCGGCTCATCGCCTCGGGACGCCGGCCAAGCACGCGCGCGAGCGCCTGAGCCCGATTCCTGGCGGGAAAGGCCGCGAGCCGGTAACATGTGCTCATGCGCGTCCTCATCACCGGCATCACCGGCTTTGTTGGCTCGCACCTGGCGGAGCACCTGCTCTCGGCGCACCCGGAGGTCGAGCTTTTCGGGCTGCGGCGCTGGCGATCGCCGACCGAGGAGATGGCGGCGCTGCTGCCGGTCGTGCGCATCGTCGACGGCGACTTGCTGGACGCCTCCTCACTGCTGCGCGCGCTTCAGGCCAGCCGCCCCGACGTGATCTTCCACCTGGCGGCCTCGTCCTCGGTGGCCAGCTCCTGGGACACGCCGATCGAGATCATGCACGTCAATGTGCTGGGTACGCTACGCGTGCTCGAGGCGATGCGGCAACTGGACCTCGATGCGGTCCTCGTGGTTGCCTGCTCCGCGGAGAGCTACGGCGCGGTGGCGCCGGAGGAGCTCCCGATCCGCGAGGAGCAGCCGTTTCGGCCGCTTTCGCCCTATGCCGTCAGCAAGGCCGCGGTTGATCTGCTCGCCTACCAGTATTTTCAGACCTATCGCCTGCGCGCGGTGCGGCTGCGCCTGTTCAACCACTGTGGGCCGCGCCAGTCGGATCGCTTCGTCATCTCCGGCCTCGCGCGCCAGATCGCCGAGATCGAGGCGGAGCTGCGGCCGCCCGAGCTGCGGGTGGGAAACCTGGAGGCGCGGCGCGACTTCGTCGACGTGAGGGACGTGGCGCGGGCGTACTGGCTGGCCGCGACGAAGGCCGAGGCCGGCGCCGCCTACAACGTGGCCTCCGGGCAGGCGCGCTCGATTCGGGAGGTGCTCGATCGGCTGCTGACGCTCACCGAGGCGGTGGTGGACGTGGTCTTCGACCCCGGACGGCTGCGGCCCTCGGAGGTCCCGGCGCTGCAGGGGGACGCGAGGAAACTGCTGGATGCTACCGGCTGGCAGCCCGCGATCCCGTTCGAGCAGACGCTCTTCGATTCCCTCGCGTACTGGCGCCGCCGGGTCCGGGCACGCACATGAGTGAGGCGGTGGGACGCGGGCGGGATGCCGGAATCAAGCTGGTGCACCACCCCGCCGAGCATCTCTCTTCTTCCCCCTTTTGTTTCCGCCCTGCCGGACAGGCAGGAGGGGGACAGGCAAGAGTGCCTGTCCTACTGCCTTTTTCTTTTCTCTCCCTTTTCAGGAAAGGCCCATGAGTTTTGACCTCGAGATCGCGCGCGTGCGCTCCTCGTGGCGGGGAAGGCCGCTGCCGGCAGGCGAAGGAAAGCGCAAGCTCGTCCATGCCGCGATGGGATCGCTCGCGCTGCTCTTTCCTTACCTTACCTGGCCGCAGGCAGCGCTATGCGCGATCGCCGCTTTCCTCTTCAACTGGCAGGTGCTGCCGCAGCTTCTCGGCCATCGCCTGGCGAGCGCCCGCGCAGGGGCATCGGACCGCGGGGTGCTGCTCTACCCGCTCGTCGTGCTCGCCCTGATTCTCTTGTTTCGGCACGATCTGGGTCTGGCCGCCTGGGGCTGGGGCGTGCTCGCCTTTGGTGACGCGGCGGCGGGTCTGGTGGGACAGAAGTGGGGGCGCCGCCCGCTGCCGTGGAATCCCCACAAGAGCTGGGAGGGACTTGCTGCGTTCGTGGTGGCGGGCGGGCTCGGGGGCGGTGGGCTCGCGGCCTGGTACGCGCTCAAGCGGGGGCAGGCAGTCCTGGACTTCCCCGACCTGCCGGCGGGCTGGCTGCTGTGGCTGGCGGTGCCGCTGGCGCTCGCGGCGCTGCTTGAGAGCCTTCCGCACGGCCTGGATGACAACATCCTGCCGGCGATCGCCGTCCCCGCGGTCATGGTTCTTGCCGCCGGAAGCCCCGGCAGCGCGAGCGGCGTGATCGCGCTGCCGCTTGTCGTCAACACCGGCTGCGCGGTTCTCGCGC
>JAZDGE010000411.1:0-2205 GCA_043807175.1 Acidobacteriota bacterium | reverse complement strand
GTTTCTCAGCCAGAGCCCCTGGGCCTGGGAGCCGGTGCGAAAGCGACTGGCGGCGCGCATGAACGATAAGATCACACCACTCGCCTGGATAGTTGACGATACCGGCTTTCCCAAGGCCGGTCGCTACTCGGTCGGCGTGGCCCGCCAGTACTCCGGCACGCTGGGCAAGATCGGCAACTGTCAGGTCGGCGTCTCGATCTCGACCGCCTCCGAGGCGGCCAGCTGTCCGCTCGACTGGCGTCTCTTCTTGCCGGCTGCCTGGGACGACGATGCCGAGCGCCGCACGAAGGCACACCTGCCGCCGGAGGAGCATCATCGGCCCAAGTGGGAACTGGCCCTCGCGATGCTCGACGAGCTGCGCGATTGGGGCCTATGGGCGCCGCCGATCGTGGCCGATGCTGGCTACGGTGAGATCAGCGCCTTTCGTGCGGCTCTGGAGGAGCGCGAGCTTGCCTACGTGGTGGAGGTCAAGGCCACGACGAGCGCCTACGGGCCGCAGGTAGTCGCCGAGCGAGCGCCGTGGCGTGGCTCGGGCCGGCCTCCGACGGCCCGCTACCCAGGGGCGCCCAGCTCGCTGCGCGCCTTGGCTCTTACGGCCGGCCTAAAGACAACAAGCGAGATCGCCTGGCGCGAGGGCACGCGTGGCCTGATGAGCGCACGCTTTTCCGCGCTGCGCTGCCGGCCGGCCAATATCGGCTTGCGCCGCGCCTACGGGGCGGCGCTGCCGCTTGCCTGGCTGCTCTGCCAGTGGTCGGAAGATGAAGACGAGCCAAGCAAGTACTGGCTTGCCAACCTACCCGAAAAGACCAGTCTCATCGACCTGGTGCGCCTGGCCAAGCTACGCTGGCGCATCGAGCAGGATTATCGCGAGCTCAAGGACGCGCTGGGGCTCGATCATTTCGAGGGGCGCTCGTTTCGCGGCTGGCACCACCACGTTACGCTGGTCAGTCTGGCGCACGGGTTCCTGACCCTGCAACGCCTCGACCCAAAAGCGGATGCGCCGGCCTCAGCCTCTTCGCTGCTCTGCGCGAGCTGCAGCGACTGATGGCCTGTTGGACCGGCGCTTGCCCAACCTGTGGACGAAATCTTCCCTCCTCGACTGTCTATCTGCACGCGCCACCGTGACCAGAGCTAACGGAGTATTACTAGAGGCTTGATGTGAAAGTAACCCCGGGGCAGGGACCGGCCTGCAAGTGACGAAGGGCTTCCAGACATGTCCCCTCGAGATAGGAGCTCGAGATGACGCTCGATCTGGAAGCCCTCGTTGTTGCAGCATACCTCTTCGCCGATGAGTACCGAGTTCCTTTCACCTACGGACGGCCGCCGCTTGTGGCCGATGCCGAGCTGGTGGCTCTTTGCGTGGCTCAGGCGGCCATGGGTCTGAGTTCCGACCGGCAGTTCCTCGGCCTCGTGCCCCGGGTTCTCCCCGGATGGTTTCCCCATCTGCCCGACCAGTCCCAATACAACCGGCGGCTGCGAGGTCTCGTGGGACTCATGAGCCATGTGCAGGAGCGGCTGGCCCGGTTGCTTGATGTGGGCGGTCTCCGCCTGGCCGACGGCACGGCGCTGGCTGTCGCAAGCTACGCCGGATGCGAGCGCCGCAGCCACTTCACGGGCTTTGCCCGCTATGGATACGCCAAGTCCGAGCACCGCTACATCTGGGGAGTGCGCCTCGTGCTTCTCACCGATGAGCGGGGGCTGCCCTTGGGCTACACCGTGGTGCCGGCGAACCAGCACGAGCGCGAGCCTCTGGCCGATCTGCTCACGGGCACGCCGGCCGAGGTGGTCATTGCCGACAAGGGCTTCTGGGGGGAGAGCTTCCGAAACCGGCTCCTGGCCGATGGGGTGCGCCTGCTCACACCCGATAGAACCCGCACCAGTGCCAACCTGGCCTTCGAACGGGCCCTGGCCTCCACTCGTCTTGTGATAGAGAGCGTCTTCGCCAACCTGAAAGGCCAGATGAAGCTCGAACGTCATCTCGCCCGCACCCCGGCTGGGCTTGTGCTGAGGATCGCGCAGCGAATCCTTGCCTTGACCGTGGGGATCCTTCTCAACACCCTTGCCGGGCGCCCGGCGCGCGCTCTTGCCGTCTTTGATGGGCGATGAATCACATCAAGCCTCTAGTAGAGATTACGGGTTCGAGTCGTCCAAGACTGCTGGATGTGGCTCCCATTCTGGAGCAGTGGCATGACGCGCTCGACGAGG
>JAZDGE010000410.1:0-2940 GCA_043807175.1 Acidobacteriota bacterium | reverse complement strand
CTTCACCTGATATCTCACACCCCACAGCCAGCACGGAATGGCCAAAGCCGAGTGGCAAGACAGGAGTGTCTGGCTTGCAAAGAGACTGCTGGTAGACTCGTGGTCTCATGAAGCGCCGGGATGGCCGACCGAGAGACGACCGCGGGCGCCCAGGCGCCGGGCACTTGCGGCCCCGGGCCACGCTCGCGGCGGCCATACTCGTGGCGATGGCGCTCGGCGCGCTCGCGTACGCAAGCTCCCTCGACAACCCGTTTGTCTATGACGATCGCCTCACGGTGGTGGAAAACGAGGCCATCAGGCATCTCGACAACCCCCTCGCCCTGCTCCTGCGCGACGTCTTTCGCCCGGTGGTTAATCTCTCCTACGCGATCGACCACTCGCTTTGGGGCGAGCAGCCCTTCGGTTTTCACCTCACCAGCCTGCTGCTCCATTTGACCAACGTGGCGCTGCTGCTCGTTCTGGGGCGGCTGGCCTGGGGAGATTGGTGCCACGCGCATGGCGGCGCCGCGCCCGATGACCGCTCGGCCATCGTCGCCGGCTTCGTGGCCGCCTCGCTGCTCGCGGTCCACCCGCTGATGACCGAGCCGGTGGGCTATGCCAGCGCCCGCTCCGAGCTCCTCGCCGGCCTCTTCATGGCCGCCAGCCTGCTCGCGCTGCGCCGCTTCATGGTGGGCTGGGAGAGCCGCTGGCTGGCCGCCGGCATCGCCGCCTTCGCGCTCGCGCTCGGCGCCAAGGAGATCGCCGCCGTGCTCCCGATCCTGGTCTTTCTCTACGACCGGCTGCTCCTGCCCGGTGGCGCGACCGAGCGCCACAAGCGGCTCTGGCGCGTCCATGTTCCCTTTCTCACCTTCGTGCTGCTGGCCGCGGCAACGCGCCTGGTGGTCTTTGCCGGCATCGAGCAGGGCCCTGCCGAGGGATTCGGACGCAACCTTCCGCTCGTCCTGGTCGTGGGCTGGCGTTATCTGTTCCTGCTCCTGTATCCCGTCCACCTGTCGCTGGTCCACGATGTCCGGCCGCTCACCAGCCTCGTCGGTCCAGCCTTCGCGCTTGCCGGCGGCCTGGCAGCCGCGGTCGTGCTTTTTCGCGCTCGGCGCCGGTGGCCGCTGATCACGTACGGAGCGGCTTGGTTCGTGCTGGTGCTCGCCCCCTCACATGTGATCCCGCTCGCCGAAGCGATGTCGGAGCACCGCGCCTATGCAGCGTCCTGGGGGATCTTCCTGGCCGCCGGAGCCGCAGGCGCCAGTCTCCAGGTGCGCCTCGCCCCGTGGTTGCGAGCTCTGGCGCTGGGCATCCTCGCCGTCCTCCTGGCCGCGCTGAGCCTGGCGACACGAGCTCGCCTCGAGGTCTGGAGCGACCCCATCAGGCTCTGGCAGGATGCCGCCGACAAGGCGCCGAGCACCTGGGCGGCGCAGTACGCGCTCGGCGACGCGCTACGCCAGGCCGGGCGCTGTGGCGAGGCGCTCCGGCCCTATCGGAGGGCCATCGACCTCATCCCGGCCGAGCTTGAAGCCCACCTGAACCTCGGCATTTGCCTGGCCGAAACGGGGCAGCTCGCCGAGGCTCGAAGAGCGTTTCTTACTGCGCGGGAGCTTGCGCCCACCTCGCCCAAGCCAGCTAACAACCTTGGCCTGCTGGCGCTGCTGGGACGGGCGCCGGAAGAAGCGCGCCGCTGGCTCGAGGAGGCGCTGCGCCTGGACCCCCGCAATGTGCGCGCACGTCAATTGCTGGTTCAGCTCCACGAGCAGTTCCTCGGCGACCCGGCGCGCGCGCTCGCCCTCTGCCGCGAAATCAAGGCGCTGGCGCCGGCCACCCCGGGCGTCGACGAGTGCCTGACCCGAAACCAGGCGGCTCTCGCCAAATAGCACGGCCCGCGGGGATAGAAACCCGGGGTTCGGGGTCCGGGGTCGGTTTCCCCCACCCCCGGGAGGCTTGCTCAAGTGAAGGCAGGAACTTCATCTGCAGCGGCTCGCCAAACGCGATGCGCACGAGCGCCCGGAAGCCCAGGGCCGAAGAGCCAAGCACGGTCGCTGGCCGTCGGGACGCAGATTCCCGGGCCTTCGAGGATCAAAAAAAAGACACCCCGGCAGTACGCCGGGGCGTCGGAAAACTCAAAGCGGGTTTGGGTCGGTGCTACTCGAGCACGACCAGGGTCACGCGGCGGTTGGTGTCGCGGCCGGCCTTCGTCTTGTTGTCGGCGATCGACTTGTACTCGCCGTAGGAGACCACGCTCATGCGGTGCAGCGGAATGCCATGCTGCATGTTGAGGTAGCGCATCACGCTCTCGGCCCGCTCCTGGCCAAGGGTGAGGTTGTACTTCTCGGAACCGACGCCGTCGGTGTGGCCCTGAATCTCGACGTAGAGGTTCTTGTTCTCGGCCTTCACGCGGGCGCCGAAAGCGTCGAGGGCAGCCTTCGCCTCGGGCGAGAGCTCAGCCTTGTTGAAGCCGAACTTCACCGCCTCGTCGGTCAGGGTGACCTCGAAGAGGAACTTGCCCTTGGCCAGCTTGCCGGCCTCCTGGGCCCGCGCCAGCGCTTCCTTCGCGGTATCGGAGAGCTTGGCGATCTGCTCGGCCTGGGCCGCATCGGTCTTCTTCAGGTTGGCGACGTCCATCTGGGTCACCTCAACCTGCTTTTGAACCTCACCGATCTTGGTATCCGAGGCCTTGCTCACCTGCGCCACTTGCTCGTTGACGTAGGTTTTGGTGGCACAGCCGCTTACGCCAAGCGCCAGGACCACCACCAGTGCCACAAGCCACAACGACTTTCTCATCACCGGACCTCCCTTTTTAAGTTCCGTGCTGGTTTCGCTCTTCAGGTGCCACACCCGTGAGTTATATCACAATCCCGCCCCCTCCGGTCAACCCCCTCCCCCCGCCCGCCCACCCACCCACCCAGCACTCAGCTCTCAGCTCTCAGCTTTCAGCTTCCTCCGCCCACCCGT
>JAZDGE010000409.1:0-3745 GCA_043807175.1 Acidobacteriota bacterium | reverse complement strand
GCCTCACCGCGTGATGCCACGGTTCGCCAGCGCCTGCCACAGGTTTCGGCGACGCCGATGGAGCCGGCGCCAGTCGTCGAGGATCACATCAAAGAGCGGTGGGTCGAGCTCCCGTGCGACCTGCAGCCAGTCGGCGCAGTGCTCGTACGCCGCGCCGCTGACCGCTCCCGGATCGGGGATCAGGGAGCGGAGGTTGCTGCGCCAGCCGGCAATGACATCGTCCAGGCAGGCCTCGGCGCCGAAGCGCGTCAGCCCCGCGCGCAATGAGGCCCGGGCTTCCTTTTCGGCATAGAGGTCCTCGTTCTTGAGGACGCGGTGCAAGGTGGGCGAAACGGCGACGAGGCCGGCGCCGCCGATGTCCATGGTCAGCGTCGCCAGCTCACGCTTCCACCCCGGGCTCGCGCTCGCCGAGGCGATCCATCGCCGGAGCGCCGCCTGGAAGGAGATGGGGTCGGCGCCGTGCCGTGCGGCGTCGGCGAGCAGCGGCACCCAGCTCCGCTCGCTGTGGCCCAGGCGGCTGGTGATCAGGGACCGCCACTGGCGGTACAAGAGGTCGGCCGTCTCACTGCGGCCCGCCGCGGCTGCTTCCGCGGCGGCCGCCTCGGCGATGGCCGCCAGCGACGGGTCGCCGGCCGCGCTGGCAGCCACCGTCCAGAGCTCCAGCAGGCGAGGAACCAGATCACGGTCGCGGGCTGTCACGAACCAGGCTGGTGTGGCCGCCAGCAGGGTGTGCAGCGGGGACCACTGGGCAGCCTCTCTCCGCAATGCGGAGCCGAGGGCTTGCGCTGCCTCGCCCGCCACCGCCGCAGCCTCCGCGGCTCGGCCCTGGGCCAGCAATCGCTCGATCACCGGGAGCGCCAGCCGCCAGTCCTCGGCGATCCGCTGCCGGCAGAGATCAATGTGGCGGTCGGGCGCGTGGCGTGCGAGCAGGGCCTCGTAGAGCCTGAACCAGTGGCCATGCACAGGAGCGAGATCCTCCTGCCAGGACGGATCGCCGACGTGGGTGTCGATCCCTGCGAGGACCTCCTGCTGGGCATCCGCCGCGAGGGCGAGAACGACCCCTGACAGCGCGTCGCCGTCCAGCCCTGCCTCCTGCCATGCCGCCTCGCGGCTACGCACTCGCTCGACCGCCTGAAAGGCGTCCTGGCCCCCGGCGCCATGCCACCCCGCGGCCCCAGTGCACAGCTCCCACTCGACCAGGCATGCCGTTACCTCCGGCCCGAACAGGTCTCCCGCGTCCCACCCGTCCATCCACTCGGGGAGGTCGCCGCCGATCTCACCCAGCGACTCGTCGAGCAGCTCACCGAAGCTGAAATCGTTCACCAGCCCCGAACTCACGGCGGGCCCGATCATTGGTCGGAGGCGGGCGGCAATTGCGTCGAGCTCGCGCGCGAGCTCACCGACAGCCAGATACGGCGGCTCCCAGCTCGCCTCTTGCTCGATGAAGCGCCCGTGCTCGCCTCGGGACTCGGCGATGCATTCGTCCCAGTCCTCGATCGTACGCTGCCACTCCTCGGCCACCTTGCCTCGCCCTGGCGGCGGCGGTTGCCCATCGACCGGCCCCCGAAAGCTGCGCAGAACGGCCCTGAGGGTGCTTGCAACCTCTCCTCCGAGGCGGGCCGACAGCCTCTCCAACCCCTCCTCGTCAAGGGCAAGGAGGGCGCCAGCTAGGACCTTCCGGACCTCCTCCCGCGCCAGTGTTGCCTCCAGCATCTCCAGCAGCTCCAACGCCTTCCCAGGTTCCGGCAGCGGCGCCTTGCGGTGGCTTTCCCTCGTCATGCCGCCATCCTACCGCGAGCGCCGGGGTCTTCGCGACCATCACCAGCACCGGCCTGCACCTGCCCCCGAGCCTGTGGCCCGCACGCGCCTGTCCCAGGTCAGGCGCAGGCGTATCGTCGCTCGAGGCGGATGGGTGCAGATGAGTGCACCACCAAACCTGACGAGGCTTGATCTTCGCGCGGCGCCGGCGCCCCGGCAAAGGTAGCCAGGACTCCAACGCCTGGTCATACCAGCTTCACATCCGTCGTAGTGCAATCCTGTCGCCCCGAGCACTGCTTCGCCGCATTGCTCCAGTATAGGGTGCCAGTCACGCCAGTCCGCCATTGTCGGTCGAAGAGATCAGGGTTTCCGCAACCATGCCGCGTGAATTCCACCCTGTTGCCTCCGATTGCCGCGATCCGCTGTCCCAAAACCGGAGGCGACGCGGCATCGCCTTGGTGATCGTGTCCGGTGAGTTGTGCAGCTCTTCCGCAAGGACATTCACCCGCAGGTGATACCGCTCCATGCCCAGGACCGGCAGCGGCTCACGCGCGTGGACGCTCGTTCGACTCCGCTGCCGTTCCTGCGGCTCAGTTATCGGGACCCCGAGAATCTCCGCACCGCTCGCTAGAAACGCTGCCGCACTCAGAAGCCGCAGCCAGCCAGAAAGGCGGAATGGCGTGCCTGGCACGTTTCGCGCCCCTGCAGTGGCAGCCCGGGCGCCAGCGGGTGGTCAGCTGTCGTCTGCCGTTGTGGAAGTCGAGGATGATGATGCAGGTGGGTCATGTTTGGTGGGCCTGGTTGCCGCAACCAGAACCTTCTCGACCGACAATGGCGGAATGGCGTGACTGGCACCATTTATTGATCATACCGGCCCCCTCCACTCCTTCGAGCCAGGTGACGCCTCCTACCCCACCTTCGGCCCAATTGGCCCGGCGGACCACCTTTCTCCGACAGGCTCCTAGTGCGCCCACCACTGGTGCGCGACCTCGTGGGCGGTGACGTAGAACGGGTAGTCGATGGCGTCGTCCTCGCCCTCCTTGAGCCGGGCGACGAAGCCTGTCTTCCTACAGCAGCGCAGCGAACTCTTCCACCGAGAGGCCGGCGTGACGGATGATGGCGCGCAGGGTACCGCGGTCGAGCTCCGGGTGATCCGGGACAACGACCTGCGAGAACGGGTTGGCGCGGCGCATGATCATGTGGCTGCCCTGGTGACGTTTGAGGGAGAACCCGATTCTTTCGAGCGCTGCACAGCATGCCCGGCCGGAAACCGATGGCAGCCTCGTCATACCGCAATCAACAGGGAGTCAAAAAGTTCCTCCGGGACAGGCAGACCATCCTCTTCAAGGGCAGCGACGTAGCCCTCGATGGCCTCGCGAATGTTGGTGGTTGCTTCTTCTCGAGTACGCCCCTGACTCACGCAGCCCGGCAGGCTTGCACACTCCGCCACCCAGTAGCCGTCTTCGCCGCGGAAGATGAGCACTTGCCTCATGGTCGTCACTCCGATTCATGCTACCACTACGCGCGATGCTGTGGCGCAACGGGTCCTAGCGGACCAGGGGTGGGGCAAGAGGCGGCCACGATCGTCGCGGCGCAGCGCGACGCGGCAGACCGGTTGGTGGAAACGCAGATGGAGGCCGCGCAGTTGAGATGGACATGGGAGGCGCGGGAGGCGAAGGCGCGGCCGTCGATGGCGGTGAAACGGCTGGCCCGGGTCGCCAGAAGTGCCTTCATCGTGCGCTGCCCTCAACCCGCGGACCAGCAAGGTCGAGCACCCCTCCTGGGCGCTGCCGTGGAATGGTACCGGCACGGTTTCCGGAAACCCACACGGCGGAGTGCCGCAGGTGCCTCACCGCGTGATGCCACGGTTCGCCAGCGCCTGCCACAGGTTTCGGCGACGCCGATGGAGCCGGCGCCAGTCGTCGAGGATCACATCAAAGAGCGGTGGGTCGAGCTCCCGTGCGACCTGCAGCCAGTCGGCGCAGTG
>JAZDGE010000408.1:0-2898 GCA_043807175.1 Acidobacteriota bacterium | reverse complement strand
GGGCGCTGCCGCTGGCGGTGAGGCGCTGTCCTTCGTGTCCCGCAATGGCGCCGCGAGGCGGGTGTCGAGGCCGTCACCCGGGATGCCGCAGTGCATGCAGGCGCCCCAGCGGCAATCGGGAGTCGTGGCGGGGATCAGGGCGCGGCGGCGCTCGGCCTTGAGAAAGCCCTTGCGGACCAGCGGATCGATGATGTCCCAGGGGAGCTGGGCGGCCACCTCGCGGGGGCCGAGCTCGGCGGCAAGGTCGATTCCTGCTTCCGCGACGGCCTGCTTCCAGGCGTCGAGGCGCAGCCACTCGCTCCAGCCGTCCAGCACCGCGCCGAGGTCGTGGGCGCGTGCGATCACCGCGGCCAGACGGCGGTCCCCGCGGGCCAGGAGCGCCTCCAGCGCGGCTTCCCCGGGCTCGTGCCAGGTGAGCCTGGCGCCGCGGATGCGGCGGAAGCGATCGCGAAGAAACGCGATGCGGCGGTCGAGCTCGCCCACGGGCAGAAAGGCCTCCCACTGGAAGGGCGTCCAGCTCTTGGGCACGAACGGGCCAAGTGCGACCTTGACCTCGGGGCGGGCGCCGGCGCGCCGGCCGGCGGCGACGATCGCCTCGGCGAGCCCAGCGAGCTCCTCGAGATCGGCCTCGGTCTCGCTCGGCAGCCCGATCATGGCGTAGATCTTGATGAGGTTCCAGCCGTGCCGGAAGGCGGTCTCGGCGGCCGCGATCATGTCGTGGTTGGTGAGGGTCTTGTTGATGACCCGGCGGAGGCGATCCGAGCCGGTCTCGGGGGCGAAGGTAAAGCCGGACTTGCGAACCCGGCTGACCGCGTCGGCCAGGCCGATCGAGAACGAGTCCGCGCGCAGCGAGGGCAGGGACACGCTCACGCGGCGGGGGGCGAGGCGCTCGGCGAGCCGGCTGGCGAGGGGCCCGATCTGCGAGTAGTCAGCGGTCGAGAGGGAAAGCAGGCCCACCTCGTCGTGGCCGGTGGCGGTGACGAGCTCCTCCAGTTTCTTGAGAACCGTCTCAGGATCCTGCTCGCGCACCGGCCGGTACCAGAAGCCGGCCTGGCAGAAGCGGCAGCCCTGGGTGCAGCCGCGCGCCACCTCGATGCCGAGGCGGTCCTGGACGACCTCGACGGCGGGGGCGAGCGGGCGGTCGGGGAGATCCTCGGGGTCGAGCCGCTCCACGAACACCCGCTTTACGCGCGGCGGGGCCGCGGCATCGAGCGGCTCGAAGCGGCCACCCTGCGCCGGGGTGGCGGCCGGGCGCCAGCGATAGAGCTGGGGAACGTAGAAACCGGGTAGAGCGGCGAGCTCATGCAAGACCTGGGAGCGGGGCAGCGCCTGCCTCCTTGCCCGGCGGAGCTGGGCGAGCAGGCGGGGCAGGAGCACCTCGCCGTCGCCGATGGCGAGGACATCGAAGAAGTCGGCGACGGGCTCGGGGTTGGCCATGCAGGGTCCGCCGCCGACGATCAGTGGGTGCCGCTCGTCCCGTTCGACCGCCCAGCGCGGAATGCCTGCGAGGTCGAGCAGATAGGGTACGTTGACATAGTTGAGCTCGCTCTGGAGCGAGATTCCGATGGCATCGAAAGCGCTCGCGGAGTGGTAGCTCTCGAGTGAGTAGAGCGGCACCCCGGCCTCGCGCATCGCCCGCGCCATGTCCGGCCAGGGCGCGAAGGCGCGCTCGCACAGCACGTCCGCCTCCCGGTTGGCGAGGTGGTAGAGGATCCGGGTTCCCTGGTGCGACATGCCGATCGAGTACTCATCCGGAAAGGCGAGCAGGAGGCGAACGGTGACCGCGTTCCACGGCTTGACGGTGCGGTTTCTCTCCAGCCCGACATAGCGGCCGGGCTTGCTCACCCGTGGCAGGATAGCCTCGAGCCGGCGGCGAATCTCCTCTGCCTGCATTGTCCCCCCGGCCGGCATTGTAGCGGGCGCGTGGCGGCGACGGCGGCGCGGGGAGAAAGCGGTGTACAACCGTCTCGACGCACTGGCGCCCATGGGGACGGGTGGGTTGGTTTGCTGGGTGGGGTGAGGGGAAAACTCCTGCCTGTTGCCTGTCGACTGCGAAGTCCCGCGAGGCGCGCTCGGGTAGAATACGCCCGCCATGGGCTCGGGACCTCGCGCCGATTGCAGTTGGAAGCAGCTTGACGAAAGCCGTCGCGCCTTGCCGGTCGCGGGACGCCGATGAACGGGCTCACCGGCGACCGGATTCTGGCCGCGCTGCCAGCGCTCGCTTATGCGGTGTTGGGTGCGACCGTGGCCGCCTTGGGTGCGCTCCCGCCCAAGGAGGTCGTGCTTGCGGCGCTCTGTGTGGCGCTGGCGTTCATTCCCTCGGGCTGGCTGGCCCCCGGTGGCTGGAAGCGGCGCGCCGCCGAGCTGGCCCTGCTGCCGGCTGCCTATGTGCTGGTGCTGACCGGCGATCCGACGATGCGCCGGATGTTGTTGCCGCCACTGCTGGTGCTGGCTGCGCTCGCCGCCGCCCTTGGCGCCTTGCAGCGTGCCGGCGAGCGGTCGCGGCCGATGATTCTGGTCGCTCTCGCTCTCGCTTCCCGGATGGCGGGTGCCGGCGGACTCCTCGGCGAACCCCTTGGAATTGCGGCCATCGTCTTGCTGGCGGTGGCGCTGGTCACCTGGGGAGCGAGCCGCTGGGGAGGCACAAATGTTGGCCTCGCGGTGGCCTTGCTCGCCGGGACGCTGCCGCTGCAAAAGCACCCCTTTCTCGCCCTGGCGGTGGCGCTGATCATGGCTGGCAGCGGCGAGCTTCGGCGGGCGCCGGCGCTCGCGCAGCGGGCGGCGCGCGCCTGGCTACCGGCGGTCGTGGCGGCATCGATGCTCTCGGCAAGCCTGGCGCCCTGGGGCGGCATCTCGCTCGGGCGTTTGTTCCCGGCGGCAGGGTGGGAGAGTCTGGTG
>JAZDGE010000407.1:0-8239 GCA_043807175.1 Acidobacteriota bacterium | reverse complement strand
GGTGGAAACTGTCAACTGTCGGCTGTCGGCTTAAGGCTTCGCCTCGTCGCTTCGAGGCGAAGCGTCCCTAGATGCCACACGTCGTCCTGGCTGGCCGCGCCGATCTCGCCGGCGCTTGGCGTGGGCTGCCCAGGCAGCCCTGGCGTTGGGGCCAGGCGGTGGCCCGGGTTGAGGGGTGCTATCTCGGGCACGAGAGTCTGCTGGTCGCCGGAGTGGTCGTCGAGTACGGGCGGCCGCTTCATCCGGTGGTCCTGGTTTCGTGTCGCGGCGATGAGACTGTGGTGCGCCTGTGGCCACGCGCGGAGGTGGAGCGGACTCTCGCGGTAAAGCGCTTCGTCGCGCGGGTCGCGCAGGAGCTCTCGGCCCATGGCACCGGCGAGGTGGTAAGCACCAACATCCCGGACTTGCTCCGCTAAGGCAGGTCGTGCTCGACCTCCTGCTGCCGCTCGCGCCTCGCGTTCTCCAGGTTTTGGAGCTGATCGCGCAGCCCCTCCACCGGGTCCTGACCGGGGCCGGCCGGCCGAGCGAGGGCGCTTCGCGCCTCGGCCAGCAGCCGGCGAACGGTGCGCCGGCTGGCCTCGCCGGGAGCGGAGAGGAGCGCATTGGCGGCGCTGCGAAGCTTGACGGCAATATGGTGCTCGCGGCTGCCCGGGCGGGCGCCGGCGGCCCAGGCGGCGCAGGTGGCCGCCGCTTCCCTCAACTCCTCGCTCGCCGGCGCAGGCTCATCCACGAGCGAATCGAGGTGATCCACGAGCTCCCCCGCCGCCGCCTCATCGAAGGTTCTTGGCGCAACCTCCTCGCGTAGTGCAGGCGTGATCGCCGACACCGCATCGAAGGCCCGGCGGCTTTGGCGAGAGGAGAGGTGCAGCACCACCAGCAACGCAATCAGCAGGCCCACCAGTCCGAACACCCAGCGCATGGGGAAAGAGTACACCCGAAGTGGCACTCTGCCCGCCGCAGAGGACGCCATACCGGTCCCCCCCGGAGCCGGACCTGTCAGGCAAGTGGCACGGAGCGTGCAAAGAGCCTGGGCGGAGGTGTTGCCATGAGTCGCAGGTTCGTTTCACTGGCTTTCGCGCTGACACTGGCGACCAGCGCCGGCGCACGCGAGCTGACCTCTGCCTACGTGGTCACCGCGGCCGCCAACAAGGCGGGGCTCGCCGGGACCGACTGGCACACCGATCTCACCCTCTACAACCCACATGACGCCGCGCTGCCGGTGGTGCTCCAGTTCTTGCCCAGCGGCCGCGACAACTCGGGTTCGGTTCCGACCGTCACCTTCGAGATCGCACCCTGGCAAACGCTCAACCTGTGGAATGTGCTTGGCCCCAATGGCTTTGCGGCGCGCGGCCGGACCGGTGCGCTGCTTGTCTACGCCGACGACCGCAAGGTTGCCTGCTCGGGCACGAGCTGTGACTTCGTCGCCTTCTCCCGTACCTACACCCTCAACCCGAGCGGCGGCAAGGGCGAGTTCGGCCAGGATGTACCGGGATTCGCCGCCGATCTCGGCCTCGATGGATCGGTGATTGCCTATCTGCCCCAGATCTCCGATGACTCGGAGTTCCGGACAAATCTTGGCGTCGCCTCGTGGACGCCGGCAATTGTGAAGGTGCGGGTGGACCTCCAGAATGCCGATGGGCAGGTGATCGACCGCCGCGACCACTTGGTCCCTCCCTACGGGCATGTGCAGTGGCGGCTGGAGCGCGGCGTGACCGGCGGGACAGCGGCCGTTTACATCCTTGACGGACCCGCCAACGCCATCGTTTACCCCTATGCCTCGGTCGTGAACTGGGTCACCGGCGACGGGGGAAACACCGAGGCGCACCTCTCTGCTGTCGGGCTGGCGGCCGCGGCGGCGCGCGTGCGGGAGTGGCGTCGGCCGCCGGCGGCTCAGGCGGCGCCTGACTTCTCCCTCGAGGCCTTGCAGCATCGCAGCCCGTAGATCGCGAGGCTTCGCCTCAAGCAGACGAGGCGAAGCCTCGCAGTCAAAAGTCGACAGTCGACAGTTTCCCCCGCACCCCACCCAGCAAACCCGCCCGCCCGTCCCCCGCCCCAGCGCCCGGGGAAGACCTACTCTGTTCGTCAGGACCTTCACGACGTGAGCGCTGCCGGTACCCCACGTGGCGGGCGGCGGTCCGCTGGCGCGTGTAAAATCGCCTGATGGAGACTCCCAGGAGCGATGGTCACCCTGTCATTCTGGTCGCTGAAGACGACGCCGAATTGCTCGCCGCCATGGTCGAGGTGCTGCAGCACGACCTGTCGGAGGTCAGCGTGCGGTCGGCCGCCGATGGCAACCAGGCCTGGGCGGCGGTTCGCCACGGTGAGATCGACCTCCTGATCTCCGACGTCGTGATGCCAGGCATGGATGGCGTCGAGCTGGCGCGGCGGATTCGCGTCACGCCCGAGGCGGCGGCGACCTATGTGATCCTGCTGACCGGGATAGCACCCGCAGAGATGCTGTTTGGCGCCGTCGACGAGGGCGCCGATGACTGCCTGCTCAAACCGGTGCGCTGGGAAGAGTTGGTGGTGCGTGTACGGGCCGGGCTGCGGCGGGTCGGCGCGGCGCGGCGGCTTTCGAGTCGCGCCCAGGAGTTGGAGCGCCTCTATGCCCGCCAGTCTGATTTTCTCTCGATGGTCTCGCACGAGATCCGCACCCCGCTCTCGGCCATCCTGTCCTCGGCCAATATCCTGCTGCGCTACGGCAAGGACCGACCCGAGTCGGTCGAGCGCTTCGCGCGGGTGATCCACCAGGAAGGGCAGCGTCTCACCCGGCTGATCAACAACCTCCTCGACCTCGCCAAGATCGAGGCCGGACAGGTCGAGTGGAAGTTCGCGCCGATCGCGGTTGCCGATCTCCTCGGGCAAGTGCGCGAGTCCTTCTCGGCACTCGCCGGCGAGCGCAAGCTCGCCCTCGAGGTCATTGATGCCTCGCAAGGCGTCGCGATCACCGCGGACCGCGACAAGCTCACCCAGGTCCTGCTCAACCTCCTCTCCAACGCGATCAAACACGCACCCGAAGGGAGCGCGGTGCGGCTGCGCTGTCTCACCCGCGCGGCGGGAGGGGTACGGATCGAGGTCGAGGACGAGGGCGAGGGGATTCCAGCCGGCTACGAGGATCGCATCTTCGAGCGCTTCCAGCAGCTCGAGTCGGGTGAGGACCGGGGCGGAACCGGTCTCGGCCTGACCATTTCCCGCCAGATCGTCGAGCACCACGGCGGGCGCGTGTGGGTGGAGCCAGACCGGCCTCAGGGCGCCTTGTTCGTCATGGAGCTCCCGCTGCGCGCACCAGAGGAAGCGGGCGATGGTTCAGTTTGACAACCAGTACAAGCAGGTCAAGCTGAAGGTCGTCTACTACGGCCCGGCCCTGGGCGGCAAGACGACCTGTCTGCAGAGCATCCACCGAGTCACAGATCCCCAGCGGCGCACCAAGCTCTACGCGCTCTCCACCGCGGCCGACCGCACCCTGTTCTTCGATCTGCTCGCACTCGACCTTGGGCGGGTCCGGGGTTACCGCCTGATGATGCAGCTCTACACGGTTCCCGGACAGGTCCAGTACAACGCCACCCGGCGCGCGGTGCTGGCCGGCGCCGACGGCGTCGTTTTTGTCGCCGACTCGCGGCGCCAGCAGGCGGGGGTCAACCGCGAGAGCATGGGCAATCTGATCGAGAACCTGCGCGCCAATGGCCTCGATCCCGACACCATCCCGGTCGTGCTCCAGTACAACAAGCGCGACCTGCCGGACCTCCTCTCCCGCGCGGAGATGGATGCCGAGCTCAACCGCCGCGCCAACCCGGTCTTCGAGTCGGTCGCCACCACCGGCGCCGGCGTGATGGAGGCGTTCTCCGCCATCACCGAGGCAACCGTGATGGCAGTGGCTGATCGCCTCGGGCTTTCCTCCCAGCCGGATGCGATCACCCGACTGATCACCAGCGTCCGCGCCGCGCTGCAGCCCTATACCTCGGCGGGCGCCGTCGACCCGCCGGTGGTCATCCGGCCCGAGTCCAAGGCTGGCCTGCTCGGCAATGACGAGCTGGTCGCCGAGGCGGTCCGGGCCAACATGGCGATGACCGACCTCAACAGCCGCCTCGACCGGCTCTCAACCGAGCTCGAGCGGCGGGTCACCCAACTGCGCACGATCAACGAGTTCGGCCGGCTGATGACGCTGGCGCGCGAGCCCGAGGAGGTTACTGGCGCGTTCCTGGACCGCTTGTTGGCAGAGCTGCGCGTCGCCTGCGGCTCTTTGATGCTCGTCGATGGGCAGGGTGAGCTCGTCGAGGTGTTGCGCCGCGGTCTCGCGGTCGACCCGGCGCTGCAAGCTGGGGCTGGCGGCACGCCGGCGGCCGCGATTCTCGCCTCGCGCCGGCCCCTCCTGGTGCGTGTTGACGAGCCCGACGGCACTCAGGCCTTCGCTTCCCGCTGGATCGACGAGGTCCTCGGGCTGGGTTTCGCCGGCGCGCTGGCGGTGCCACTGATCGCCCAGGACCGGCCGCTCGGCCTGGTCACCCTCTATGCCGATAGCGCCCGGGGCGCGTTCGAGGACGAGGACCTGGAGCTTGCCACAGTAGTTGCGGGCAACGCGGCGGTGGCGCTCGCGAATGCGCGCGCCTGGCGCACACTCGAGCAGCTCAATCGCTCGCTCGAGGGTGCGGTGGCCGAACGCACCAAGGAGCTTGACGCGGCCCTCCGCCAGACCCGGGCGCTGGCCTCCGAGCTGGAGGATCGCAACCTCGCGCTGGAGGCGGCCAACCACCAGTTGCGCGAGCTCGAGACGCTCAAGGGCGATCTCTTGAATCGCATTGCCCATGAGCTCAACACCCCGGTCACCGCAATTCAGACCGCGGCACGGATTCTCGCCCGCTATGACGAGGTACCGCCGGAGAAGGCAGCGAAGTTCGTCGACATCATCAACCAGGAGTCGGGCCGTCTGGCGGACCTCATCGCCTCGGCGCTCCAGGCGGCGGTGCTGGGCCTGCCGGAGTCGCGGCCACGCAGTGCTGCGGTCGGCCTCGCCGACCTGCTCAAGCGCGCCCTCGCACCCCTCAGGGCCGAGATCACCCGGCGCGCCGTCACGCTTCAGGTCAAGGTGGCCGCCGGCCTCGATCAGCTCACGGGTGACGCCGAGCAGCTCGAGGCCGCGCTGCGCGCCGTGGTCAAGAACGCGTTGGACTTCAACCGTGACGGGGGCAGTGCGGTAATCACCGTGAAACCCATTCGCCGCGGCGCCACCCCCTATGTCGAGGTGCGGGTGGTGGACACCGGTGTCGGCATTCCGGCCGGCGATCTCGCCAAGGTGACCGACCTCTTCTGGCAGGGGGGCAATGTCATGACCGAAAAGCCGCGCGGCCTCGGGCTCGGTCTGGCGGTGGCGCGGCGGGTGGCGGAAAACCACGGCGGCGCCCTCGAGGTCACCTCCGAGGAAGGGAAAGGCACCACGGTCACGCTGCTGATCCCGGCGGCGAGGACATGAGCCGCCGGGCTAAGTACTCCCGTCGTGGGCGGTGGCGGGCGGGGTGGCGCAGAGACGCCCGGCCCGGGGGATGCCGGTGAGCAAGCCCCTGGTTCTGGTCGTCGACGACGAGCCAGCGATTCGCGAGACCATCGCCTTCATCCTGGAAATGGAAGGCTTCGCAGTCGCGACCGCGGTCGATGGCGAAGAGGCGCTGAAAGTCATTCCGGCGCTTCGCCCGCCGGTCGTTCTCCTCGACGGCATGATGCCTCGCCGCGATGGATTTGACGTCTGCCGCACGATCAAGGGAATGCCGGAGCTCGCGGCAGTGCGCGTGATCATGCTCACCGCACTCGGTCAGAAGGCCGACCGCGAGCGGGCCTTTGCCGCCGGGGCCGACTTCTTCGTCACCAAGCCGTTCGACGAGGGCGAGCTGCTGGCCCTACTCCGGCGTCTCACCGCCGGCGACGGCGCCGGCATTCCGCCGTAGCGCTTCCTCGGCCGGCCCGCTGGGCGCGGGCTGGGGGGAGGTCTCGACTCTGAACTCTCGACTTCCCCCATGGAGCTACACTCTCTTCCCGATGGCGTCACTCGCAGTGCTCACCGCGCGTCCCGACCTCGCGATCTACCGCGAGCTCGAGGCTGCGGGGCCGGGCGCCGGGCACGAGGTCGCCGTGATCGACGCGCTTTCGGCGGTGGCCAGCGCCGGCCCACCAGCGGTTCTTGCCGGTGGAAAGTGGCTCGATCTCGCTGCCTTCGCGGCGGTTCTGCCCCGGGTGGGCAACTGGCGCCCGGACTCGGTGCTCGCGGTGCTCGAGACGATGGCCGCAGCGGGGGTGAGCGCGCTCAATCCGGCGGCCGCGATTCGCTGTGGCCGTGATCACTGGGCGACGGTTGCGGCGCTCGCCGCGGCGGGCCTTCCCTACCCCGCCACGGTGGCGGGCGCCGACCCGCAAAGCCTCGCGGCTGCGGCCACCGAGCACTGTGGCCTGCCCTGTGTGGTCAAGCAGCGCGCCTCGCGCCAGGGAGTCGGGGTAATCCGATGCACCACCCGCGACCATCTCGAAGGGGTGCTGGAGTCGCTCTGGCGGCTTGGCGAGGAGGTGGTCGTGCAGCGCTTTTGCCCGCCAGGCGGCTGGTCGCGCCGGGTGCTGGTGCTGGAGGGCGCTCTTCTGGGCGCCACCGAGCACGAGGCCGCCGGCGGCGAGTTTCGCTCCAACGCGGCCCGCGGCGCCAGCGTCCGGGAGGTGGTCTTGAGTGCCGAGCAGGTGGATCTCGCGCTCGCGGCGGCGCAGATCATCGGGCTTGGCTTTTGCGGCGTCGACCTGTTTCCCGATGGCGAGCATTGGGTGGTGGGTGAGGTCAACCCTTCGCCCGGATGGAGGCACTTCGGCAGTGCCACCGGCACCAACGTCGCGGCCCGCCTGGTGGCGGCGCTGGCGCGCTGCGGAGGGGTGGGTTGAGTCGGGCCGGAGATCCCTTCGCACTTGCTGGCGAAGTGAGGCTCAAGCCCGGCCGGGAAACTCCTCTGCTTTGCCACCATCCCTGGGTCTACCGCGGAGCGCTGGCTGGTCCGCTGCCGCCCGGCCCCGGCCCGGTTGCGGTCCGCTCGGCCGCCGGCGTCTCGATCGGTGTGGCTCTGCCTGGCGGGTCGGGAGGGTCACTGGCGCTGCGGATGGTGGCCTGGCCCGGCGAGCGATGGGGATCGGATTATTTGCGACTTCGTCTCACTGAGGCGGCCGTGCTGCGCTCTCGACTCGGCCTCGACACCGACGCCTGCCGCCTCGTTCACGCCGAGGGCGACTACCTCCCGGGCCTGGTGATTGACCGCTATGCCGAGGACGCCGTTATCGAGATCTTCGAGCCAGCCTGGGAAGCGTACCTGCCGCTGATCGCCCGGGTCCTCGCGGGCGAGCTCGGCTGCCGCACCGTGCTGCTGCGCCGGGGGGGCGCGGGCAGGAAGGTGTCGGTCCTGCTCGGCGAGCTGCCGGCCGGGCCGGTGGTGATTCGCGAAGGCAGGTGGCGTCTTCCCGCCGATCTTGCCGGCGGCCACAAGACCGGCCTGTATCTCGACCAGCGCGACAACCGCCGCCGCCTCGGCGCGCTGGCTGGCGGCTGCACCGTCCTCAACCTCTTCTCGTACAGCGGCGGTTTTGCCGTGGCCGCGCTCGCCGGTGGCGCGGTGCGGGCGCGCAACGTCGATGCCTCGCCGGGCGCGCTGGAGCTCGCGCGCCTGGCCTATCGGCTCAACGGCCCGCCGGCTGAGGAGGATGACTTCATCGCGGGCGATGCCTTTCAAGTCGCGCGTGAGCTCGCCGCGGCCGCGACGCGATTCGACGCCGTGGTTGTGGATCCTCCCAGCTTTGTGCGCCGGCAGACCGAGCTTCCCGGTGGCCTGCGCGGGCTCAAGGACATCAACCTGCAGGCACTGCGCCTGGTGGCGCCGGGCGGACTGCTCCTCACCTGCTCCTGCTCGGCGCTGGTGAGCGAGGAGGCCTTCGGCGGGGCGCTCTTCGCCGCGGCGCAGGACGCGCGCCGGGAGCTGCGCCTGCTCGAGCGCCGCGGCGCCTCTCCCGATCATCCCGTCGCCCTCGCCTGCCCCGAGACTCGCCATCTCCAGGCCTGGTTCTGCCAGGCTCGCTAGCGAGGCTTCGCCTCAAACCGACGAGGCGAAGCCTCTCAGTCGACAGTTGACAGTTTCCCCCACACCCCACCCGGAAAACCCCCCCCCCCCCCCCCCCCCCCCCACCCCCCGGCGCACGGGCGGGGCGGGGGGGGGACAGATTGGCCAAG
>JAZDGE010000406.1:0-2106 GCA_043807175.1 Acidobacteriota bacterium | reverse complement strand
CTACATCAGCGACCTGCTCTACTTCCCCGACATGGTGCTCGAGCACCTGCGCAGCGGCCTGATGACCTCCTGCGTCGCAGTCGCGCCCGACGGCGAGGTAGTGGGGCACCTCGCCCTGACCAAGGACCGCCCCGGCGACCGCGTGGCCGACTCCGGCAAGGCCGTCGTCGACCCCCGCTTCCGCGGCCGCCACCTCTTCGAAGACATGAAGCGCTTCCTCGCGGCGCACGCACGTGAGGTCGGGATGTACGGTTGCTACAGCGAGGCGGTCACCGTGCATCCCTTCACCCAAAAGGGCAACCTCGCGCTCGGCGCCCACGAGACCGGCTATCTGCTCGCGTTCGTGCCCGACTCGGTGCTGTTCAAGAAGATCGAGGGGGGACGCCAGACCCAGCGGCAGACCGCCTGCCTGTTCTATCTGCGGGTCAACCCGGAGCCGGAGCGCGAGGTCTTTGCCCCGCCTCGTCATGCCGCGATGCTGCGGCGGATTTATGCCGAAGGTGGGCTGCGACGGATCCTGCACGAGGATGGCGCCGTTGACGAGCTGCCGGAGCACTCCCGCCTCGACGTGAAGGTCATTCCCGAGATGGGGCTGGCCTTCCTTCGCACCGCGTGCTGCGGCGCCGACCTCGCCGCGCTCGCCCGCTACCGTCTCCAGGAGCTCTGCCAGCAGCGCATCGATTGCGTCTACCTCGACCTGCCGCTCGCCGATTCCCACGCCGCCGCTGCCTGCGCTCCCCTCGAGGAGCTTGGTTTCTTCTTCTCCGGCGTGATTCCCGAGCTTTCCGACGGCGACATCTTCCGCCTCCAGTACCTGAACAACGTCGCCTTCGACCCCGCCAGGACCACCACCGTATCACCCTTCGCCACCGAGCTTTATGCCTATGTCCTGGCCGAGCTTGAGCGCTCCTCGTCGGGCCGCTGGCCGGGACGCTGACGCCGCGGTCCCGGGGCCGGTCGCCGGCCGGCAGCCCCAGGCCATCGATCGCAGCCGACCGATCGCGGCCTGAGTTACGCCACCGCGGCTGGCGACGCACTGCGAATGAAGAACCGGCCTCCCCTTGAACAAGCCTCTGGATGGGAGGGGGGCACGGAGCCCGGAGCTCGGTGCCCGTATTGCTCTACAGTCAGGCCTCAGTGTTCTCCCCGCCCAGGACCTCGAGAAAGGCATCGCCGTAGCGGGAGAGCTTGGCCTGGCCAACGCCACTGACGCACAGCAGGTCCTCCCTGGTGCGGGGCCGGAGTGCGGCCATGGCGGCCAGGGTCGCGTCCGAGAACACCATGTAGGCGGGCATGTGCTGCTCCTCGGCCAGGCGCCGGCGCAGGGCGCGCAGGCGGTCGAAGAGCGGCTCGTCCACCTGCCGGCCGTCGGCGGTGAGGCGCAGGCGCTTCTTGGCGGCGGGCTTGGTGGCGCCGCGCTCACGCGGGACGGCGAGCTCGATCTGGTGCTCGCCGCGCAGGATCGGCCAGGCGGCCGGAGTGAGCTTGAGCACCGAGTAGGCGGTGATGTCCTGGCGCAGCAGGCCGTGGTGGATGAGCTGGCGGATGAGCGAGACCCAGGCGTCGGCGGAAAGGTCCTTGCCGATGCCGTAGGTGGAGAGTCGGTCGTGCCCCAGCTCGCGGATGCGGGAGGTATCGGCGCCACGAAGCACGTCTACCACATGCCGGGCGCCGAAGTGCTGGCCGACGCGGTACACACACGACAGCGCCTTCTGTGCATGCTCGGTGGCGTCGTAGCGCCGAGGCGGGTCGAGGCAGACGTCGCAGTTGCCACAGTCGCTCCCGAGGTCCTCGCCGAAGTAGCCGAGCAGCGCCCGGCGGCGGCACGAGAGCGACTCGGCGAAGCCGATCATGGCGCTCAGCTTGTGCAGCTCGACCCGCACCTGGTCGGGGTCTGTGCCTCTTTCGATCAGGGCGCGGGCGGTGACCACGTCCTGCATCCCGAAGAGCAGCAGCGCCTCGGCCGGCAGGTCGTCGCGGCCGGCGCGGCCGGTCTCCTGGTAGTACCCCTCGGTGGGCTTGGGCATGTCGGGGGGGTCAACGACCCGCACCTCGGGGTTGTCGATCGCCATGCGGATAGCGAGGGTCGCGGCGCCGCCCTCGAGC
>JAZDGE010000405.1:0-4504 GCA_043807175.1 Acidobacteriota bacterium | reverse complement strand
CAAGGATGTGGGCGCCCGCCGCCCCGGCGGCGTGGACGAGCTCGAGCAGCCGCCGCGAGCGCGGGTCGTCTGAGTGGATCCGGTGGCCGAAGCCGGGCAGGCGCCGCCCCGCCGCCTTCTCCTCCGCGATTAGCGCCGCCGCCACCACCACCGCATCCTCACCGCCCTCGACCCTCGCCGCGCCGCGCGCGAGCAGGCGCATGCAGTCCTCGACGGCGCCGCCGTGATGGCGGTTGACCGCCAGTGCACCACTGGCCAGGCAGGAATTGAGCGGCGCGCCGGTAGTGGCGGCGTTGCGCACCGCGAGCGTGGACGGCGGCGTCACTCCATGGTCGAGCGAGGCCACCAGCAGGGCGTCCATCAGCCGCCCTACCGCCTCGCCGGGGAGCTCACCGCGCAGGATGAGATAGGTCGCTTCCCCGAAGGAGACCCGGCCCATGAGCTCGTCGAGGCGGTAGCCGCGAACCCGGATCTCGTTGGGGGCGATCGAGGTGACCGCCGTCTTCCAGGTGTTCTCGCCCATCTCTCAAGCCTCCAGAACCCGTGCCACCGCCGCCGGCAGCTCGTCGAACGCCTCGACCACGGTGGCCCCCGCCGCGCGCAACGCCTCGACCTTGCCCTCGTGGGTGCCGCGCCCGCCCTCGACGATCGCCCCGGCATGCGAGAAGCGCACGCCCGAGGTGGCGGCACGCCCGCCGATGTAAGCCACCACCGGCTTGCTGACCTCGCCGCCGGCGAGCAGCTCGGCGACCCGCTCTTCCTGCGAGCCGCCAATCTCACCGAACATCGCGATGCAGGTGGTCTCCGGGTCGGCCTCGAAGCGCAGCACGATCTCGGGCAGGGGCAGCCCAATCACCGAGTCGCCGCCGACGTGCACCAGCGACGACAGGCCAATGCCGGAGCGCGACAGGTAGTAGCCGGTCGACGAGGTCATGCCGCCCGAGCGCGACACCACGCCGACCGGCCCGCGCCTGAACCAGGCCCGCGCCGACTCGGCGCGGCCGCCAATCATCCCCAGCACGCCCTTGTCCACCGACAGGCAGCCCAGCGTGTTGGGGCCGAGAAAGCTGGCGCCGGCGCGGGCGGCGGCACGGGCGATCTCGAGCACGTCCCATACCGGTACCCGGTCACCCACCAGCACGACCAGCGGAATGCCGGCGGCAATCGCCTCCAGGGCCGCGTCCTTGACCAGCGGCGCGGGAACGAAGATCACGGCCGCATCGAGGCCGCCCTGCACCTCGACCGCCTCGGCGACGGTGTCGTACACCTTCACGCCGTCGACCTCCTCGCCGCCGCGGCCGGGAGTGCAGCCCGCCAGCACCCGCGTTCCGTACTCCCGCATCAGCCGGGTCCGGGCCCGGCCTTCGCGCCCGGTGATTCCCTGCACCAGCACTCGCGTCGTATCGTTGACGAGGATCGCCACCGCCTACTCCATCCCCCGCCCGCGGCGGTACTCATCCAGGCCCGCCACCGGGAGGCTCGCAAAGCCGCCGCCGGCGCCGCGCGCGGCGCAGTCCACCTCGCAGGCCAGGCACTCCGAGCACCTCCCCCTGGCCGCTTCCTCGGGGGTGACCTTGAGCACCGGCAGACCCTCGTCGGTGAGCTTGAGGATTTGCGGCACGCAGGCGCGCACGCACTCCTTGCTGGCGCAAGCCGCGCACACCGCGTGGTCATAGGTGATCTCACCGGTTGGGGTGCGGAAGGTGTAGGGCAAGCGCGCCGGCGGCCGCTGGCGGCGCGCCGGCCGGGGCGGCGGCGCCACGAAGGCGGCGGAGAGCTCGGCGAAACGGGCGGCACAGGCGTCGACAGGCGTGTCCTTGCCATAGCACTCCACCGCCACGCCGAGGCCGCGCGTGAACTGGGTGAGGATTTCGATCGCCTTCTCCTCGCCATTGCCGCCCAGGCGTATCACCGCCGGGACCGCGAGCGGCTCCTCGAGGAAGGCCTTGACCAGACCGCGGGCGGAGTGAAACTGCTCCTGCGAGGCGACGCCGGAGCCGGAGCCAAAGTAGCCGTCCACGCCGGGCTGCGAGAGAAGTAGGCGGGCGGCGCGGTAGACCTTGGAGGCGGGCGGGTTCCCGGAGGTGTCGCAGAAGTTCGCGACCGTGAAGCCCTGGCGCTGTAGGGCGTCCATCGCCATCATCGAGCCGCCGCCGCCGGCGCCGTGGAACGCCACCACCCGCTCGCCGCGCGCGAAGCCCTCGCGCATCTGCAGGAAGTAGAACGTGCCGCGGTAGTCGTCCCGCTCCACCACCCAGGCGATGCGCTCGAGCGCCGTCGGGGGGTGGTCAAGCTCGCGCGCCACCTCGATGCCGAGCTCGGGGTGGCGGAAGACCGCCGCGTCGTCAACCGTGAGCCGGCAGTCGAGGGCCACCACCTTGCCGTCCGAGGTGAAGACCAGCGGGTTGATCTCGGCGGCGCGGGTCTCGAGCCGGCGCGCCACCGCCGCCAGCTTCACGCAGGTGGCGGCCAGTTGCCGTTGCTCCTCACCGCGCACCCCGACCCGCCGCCAGAGCTCACGGGCCGCGTGATCGGCAAGGCCCTCCACGACGTCAAGCGCCAGCTCGGCGACCGCCTCGGGATGCTCGCGCGCCACCTCCTCGAGGCCGGAGCCGCCACGCGAGGAGACCAGCAGCACCGGGCAGCGGCGCCGATCATCGAGGATGATGGCGGCGTAGCGCTCGGTGGCGACTGACACCTGCTCCTCGACGAGCACCTCGGCGACCGGGAAGTTGCGCACCGCCGTTCCCAGAATCGCTGCCGCAGCCTGCTCGGCCGCGGCCGGGTCGGGAGCGAACCGGATCAGCCCCAGGCCAGCGCGCGAGGTCGTCCAGGCCTGGCCCTTGACCACCACCGGAACGCCCAGTTGCGCGGCGATCCCGCGCGTCTCGGCTGCCGTCCGCGCCACCCCGCCCCTGGGCGTCGTAATGCCGGCCTGGGCCAGGATCTGCTTCCCTTCGAACTCCGCCAGGCGTGCCAGAAAGGCCTCCCCCCGGGTTCACTCCGGTTGTGAAAAAGTACGCGAGCGCCCTGCGTCGCGTCAAGGCGCCGCACCCGCCCCGGGCGCGGCAGGTTATCATGAAGCGAGGAGCGCGCCATGGAAAGAGTCTCCGCAGATCCCGGCACCTGCTACTTCTACTACCCACGCCTGGTGGCCATCGTCGGCGCGCGCGACGAGACCAGGGGCACCAACAACTTCGCGCCCGTCGCCTGGGCCTCGCCACTCTCCTCCGATCCGCCGCTCTATGGCATCTGCCTCTCGGCTCGCACCCACACCTACCACCTGGTGCTCAAGACCGGCGAGTTCTCGGTGAGCTTTCTGGCCCGCGAGGACGCCCAGCTCGCGGCGGCGCTCGGCCGGATCTCCGGCCGCGAGATCGACAAGGTCAAGGAGCTCGCCCTCGAGCTCGAGCCCGGGGAGGCGATCGCCACGCCGTCGCTGGCCACGGCCTATGCGTCCGCCGAGTGCCTGCTGCGCGAGCGCCATCACCTCGGCGACCAGACGCTGTTCGTCGGCGAGGTGCAGCTCATCCACACCCGCCGGGGGGCGTTCGATGCCGACGGCGTGCTTCAGGTCGACCGCGTCGCGCCGCTGCTCTACCTCGGCAGCAACCGCTACGTCACCGTCGATCCGCAGACGCAGGTCTCGCCGCCGGTGCAGGCGGGGCAATAGCAGCGAATTCAGCTTTCAGCAGTCAGCTCTCAGCCATCAGCTCTCAGCCCTCAGCGACCGCCAAGAAGCGCTCGATGCCCCCGGGAAGATTGAGTGAGATGGCCGTTTTCCGGGGCGGAGGAAGGCTCTTGGCACTCCCCCGCCCCCCTCCTGGGAACACTCGGGGCGGGCGGGGGAGCTGATTGCTGAAAGCTGATCGCTGATGGCTGCTACTTCTGCGGCGCCGGCCCGCCGGCGAGCGCGGTGGTCGCCAGCATGCCCCCGAGGCCCATCGTCTCCACCGCCGACGACGGCACGATCACCATGGCGCCCTTCTCCTTGATCGCCTCGTAGAGCATGTTCATGGCGCGCAGGTGCATCGCCACCTGGTTGTCGCGGTAGCTCTCGGCCGCCTGGGCGAAGAGGGTGGCGATTTCGGTCTCGGCGGTGGCCAGGATGATGCGCGCCTGGCGCTCGCGCTCAGCCTGTGCCCGGCGTGACATCGCGTCCTCGAGGTCGGCAGGGATGCGCACGTCACGGATCTCCACCGACTGCACCGTGATCCCCCAGGGGTTGGTCTTCTCGTCGAGGATCTTGGCCAGCTCGTGGCCGAGCTTCTCGCGCTCGGTGATCATCTCCGCCAGGTCATGGCGGCCGATCGCCTCCCGCAGGGCGGTCTGCGAGGCGAGGAAGATCGCGTTGTAGAAGGACTGCACCTCGAGTACGGCCTTCTCCGCGTCCCAGACGAGCCAGAACACGATTGCGTCGACGTTGACCGGCACGGTGTCGCGGGTGAGCGCGGACTCGGCGGTCACATCCGTTGCGCGCACGCGCTGATCGACGAGGTGTGAG
>JAZDGE010000404.1:0-3205 GCA_043807175.1 Acidobacteriota bacterium | reverse complement strand
GCGTGGTTGGTAGGCAAGGTTGGTAGGCTATGTCAGATTGGTTGGGTTGAAAGGCTTCTTTGGTGGTTTTGTCTGACTGGCCCTCGACCGTCCTTTCCTCAAAGAGCTACCATCTGCTGAAGCAATCTACGTGCCATTCTGGAAGTGGTTTCGTGTCGTCGCCAGGCGGCGCGGCCGGCCAACTCGGCGCCATTCGTGGACTCACGCGGAGGACACTCGCCGCCGGCCTGCCATCGGCCGCCGTGCGCCGGCTGGGGGCTTTCGATCCCAGAGTAAGCTAGCACACCGGCGGGCGCGGCGGCGCGGCGACGGGCGAGGAGGGTGTGCGGGTGCACGAGATGGGGATCGCGATGAGCATTTACGAGACCTGCCGGACGGCGGTGGCGCCGCACGGCAATGGCAGGATGGAGGTGGTGCGCATCGCCATCGGCGAGCTCTCGGCGCTGGAGCCAGAGCTGGTGAAGTTCGCCTGGGAGGCGCTGACCGCACAAGGACCCGACGCGGGTTGCCGGCTGGAGATCGACTGGCGCCCGGCGCACCAGCTCTGCCCCGCGTGCAGGGAGGAAAAGCCGCGGGCGGCGGGCGCCTGGCTGCATGTCTGCCCCGACTGCGGGCAGCCGTTGGAGATCACCGGCGGCGACGAGCTGGACGTCCTGCAGGTTTCGTTCGTGGGCTATGATGCGGAAGGGGGACCCAGCTCGTGACCGAGATCCACGTCAAGCAGCGCGTGCTGGCTGCCAACGAGGCGGCTGCGGCGTCGCTGCGGGAAAAGTATCGTGCCTCGGCGACGCTGATTGCCAACCTGATCTCATCGCCGGGCTCGGGCAAGACGACGCTGCTGGAGCGCACGGCGGCGATGCTTCGCGATTGTTATCGGCTGGGGGCGATCGAAGGCGACATCGCCACCGAGAGGGACGCCGAGCGCTTGAGAGCGATGGGCATTCCGGCGCGCCAGATCCTCACCGGCGGCGCCTGCCATCTCGATGCGCGCCAGGTGCGGCAGGCGATCGACGAGGCCGCCTTTCCCCCACTCGACATGCTCTTCATCGAGAACGTCGGCAACCTGATCTGCCCCACCTCGTACGACCTCGGCGAGGACTTCAAGGTAGCGCTGTTGTCGGTGACCGAGGGGGAGGACAAGCCCTTCAAGTACCCGGCGATCTTCTCGCGCGCCCAGGTCACGGTGATCACCAAGGCCGACCTGCTTCCTCATGTGAGCTTCGATTTGGAAGCGGCGCGCGCCCAGGTGGCGACGCTGAACCCCGGCGGAACGCTGCTCGTCACGTCGGCCCGGACTGGTGAAGGGATGGCACAGTGGTGCGCGCTGCTGGCCGAGCGCCTGGAAGCAAAGCGGACGGCGGCGAGGTAGGCGCCCTCTCGGCCCGCGCACGAGCTCGCCTCACCTGCCGGGGCGTCGTGCAAGGCGTTGGCTTTCGCCCCGCCGTGCACCGGCTCGCGAATGGCCTTCATCTCGCGGGTTGGGTCTGCAACGGGCCGGATGGCGTGGTGATCGAGATTGAGGGTGCGCCAGTGGCCGTCGACTCGTTTGTGGAGCGGCTGCCCCGCACGCTCCCCCCGCTCGCCCGGCTCGACGGGCTGGGCGTGGAGGCCGTCGAGCCACAGGGTGAAGCTGAATTTGCCATCCGTGAATCGGTCGGTGGACCGCGCGAGCGCGCCCAGGTCCCACCCGACACGGCGCTTTGCGCAGCCTGCCGTGCCGACCTCGAGGACCCCGGCAACCGTCGCTTCCACTACCCCTTCACTACCTGCACCGACTGCGGGCCTCGCTTTTCCCTCGTTCATGCCCTGCCCTACGACCGCGAGCGGACCTCGATGAGCTGCTTCCCGCTCTGCCCCACCTGTGCGCGCGAGTACACCGACCCAGCGGATCGCCGCTTCCATGCCGAGCCGGTCTGCTGCCCTGCCTGCGGGCCGAGGCTGTGGGTGGTGGGACCGGGCTCCGGGCTCCGGGCGCCGGGCTCCGGGACGCTTGGGCGCGAGCTTGCGGCAAGCGAAGGGAGCGAAGCGCTGCGCCGGGTGCGAGAAGCGCTCGAGCGGGGGGCGATCGTGGCGGTGAAGGCGCTCGGGGGGTTCCAACTGGCCTGCCGGGCGGATGACGAGAGCGCGGTCGCCCGGCTGCGAGAGCGCAAGCGGAGGCCGGCGAAGCCCTTTGCCGTGATGGCGCGCGACCTACTGACGGCGCGGCAACTGGTCCGTTTGACCGCGGAGGACGAGCGGCTCCTGGGCTCGCCGCAAGCGCCGGTGCTGCTCGCGCCCCGGACGGATGACGCGGGAGTCGCCGCGAGCATTGCGCCGGGACTGGCGGACCTCGGCGTCATGTTGCCAACCACGCCGCTCCATGTCGAGCTCTTTCGCGGCGCCGCGTATGGGGCGCTCGTGATGACCTCGGGCAACGCCAGCGACGAGCCGATCTGCCGCGGCAACCGCGAGGCCCTCGAGCGGCTGGGCGGGATCGCCGATCTCTTCCTCCTCCACGATCGCGACGTGGTACGGCGGGTCGACGACTCGGTCCTGCGCTCGAGCCCGGAAGGCCCGATCATGCTGCGGCGGGCGCGCGGCTCTGTGCCGGCCGCGCTCGCGCTGCCGCTTCCCGCCGGTGAGCCGGTGCTGGCGCTGGGGGGGTTCCTGCAGGCGACCGCCTGCCTGGCTGCCGGCGAGCACGCGTTTCTCTCGCAGCATGTGGGGGATCTCGACAGCGAGCCAGCCCGGGCGTTTCTGCGCGAGGTGGTCGGTGGCCTGGAGGAGTTCCTTCAGACGAGACCACGTCTCATTATTGTCGATGCCCATCCCGACTACCCAAGCACCTGGCTGGGCGAGCAGTTGGCCGCCGAGCGGCGCGGGAGCGCGCTGGGCGTCCAGCACCATCTCGCTCATGCCGCGGCGACCCTGGCCGAGCACGGGCGCTTTCCCTCAGCCGGTGAGACGGTGGCGGCGATCACGCTGGATGGCACCGGATGGGGACCCGATGGAATGGCCTGGGGCGGCGAGTGGCTGCTCCTCGACGGCAATCTGGCCTGGCGGCGGGCCGCTCATCTGGAACCGCTGCCGCTGGTCGGGGGCGAGGCGGCGGTGCGCGAGCCCTGGCGGGTGCTGGCCGCAGCGCTGGCTCTCGCCGGCGAGGACGAGCTGCTGGCGCGCCTGCCGCTGGCCGCGCTGGTGGCGCCCGAGCGGCTCGCGCTGGTTG
>JAZDGE010000403.1:0-4081 GCA_043807175.1 Acidobacteriota bacterium | reverse complement strand
GCGGCGGCCGCCAGGAGGAGTGCGCAGATCAGATGTCCCCATCGGGCGCCGAAGCAGCCGCCATTCAGAAAGCGACGCGTCCGCTGCCGGGGATTCGGGCCGTCTCGAGCGCCGGCGCCGAACGGCGCCGGCCTCCAGGGTTGGAGAGGGCCGGCACCCGTCATGCGGCGCCTCTCCCGCCGAGCACCGCGGGGATGGTGAGAACGAGGATCTTGAGATCCAGCCACAAGGACCAGTTGTCGATGTAGGCAAGGTCCATCGCCATCCAGGTCGCGAAGTCGACCTCGGAGCGTCCCGACACCTGCCAGAGACAGGTCAGCCCGGGTTTCATCGCCAGCCGCCGCCGCTGCCAGGGCTCGTACTGCGCCACCTCTTCAGGCAGGGGCGGGCGCGGTCCCACCAGGGACATGTCACCCTTGAGCACATTGACGAGCTGGGGCAGCTCATCGAGGGACCAACGGCGCAGCAGGCGGCCTATGCCTGTGATGCGGGGATCGTCGGGCGCCTTGAACACCGGCCCGTCCATCACATTGAGATGGGCGAGCTCGGGCTGCATCTGCTCCGCCCCCTCGACCATCGTGCGCAGCTTGAGCAGCTCGAAGCGGCGGCCGCGCAGCCCGCATCTCAGTTGCCGGTAGAACACGGGACCCCGCGAGGTGAGGCGGATTGCGAGGGCAACGAACGGCCAGGCCGGGGCGGTGAGCAGGAGGGCCGTCAAGGCCACCACGACGTCGATGACGCGCTTGGTGAACAGCGCGAGGGGCGCCATCGGAGTCGTCGCGAAGGTGAGCAGCGGCACGCCATTCAACGTTTCCACCGCGAGGCGCGGCTGCAGGTGAGGAAAAGGGCGCAAAGCGAGGCGGACGCGCACCCCGAGCTCCTGGCAGTGCAGGAGCAGCTCCTCGAGGTCGCCGAGCGCCCGGGTCGGGACCGCCAGCACGACCTCGTCGACCACCTCACGGGTGAGGAACCCGGGCAGCGCGGTGACCGTGGAGACGACGGGGAAGCCTGCCACCTCGGTGCGCCCGCAGCCATCGGCGTCGACCAGGCCACGTAGAGTGAAGCCCCAGGCCCGGTGAGCGATGACGAGCTGCGCCATGCGGACGGCCTCCTCGCCACAGCCCACCACCACCACCACCCGCTCGGGCGCCTCCATCAGCCGCCCTCCCCATGGGGTGCGGCGCTCGACAATTCGTGCCGCCGCCAGGAGGACGGCGTTGGTCAGGCCGAAAAGCAGGAGGAAGGGGCGGGAGACGAAGTCGAGCCGGAGCAGGTAGCCGGAGGCCGCGAGCAGCAGCACACCGAGCGCCACCACCCGGAGTACCCGGCCGACCTCCTTGCGGAGGGAGAAAACCTCTCCCGGCAGCGCCAGCCGCTCGCCAGCGAGCAGTAACGACCAGGCGAGCAGCACGATCGGCAGCAGCGGGAGGTAGGTGCGCAGGGGATAGAGCCCGGCGGGAAAGATCCAGGGCAGAAACTGCGGCGCGAGGTGAGAGCGGATCTGGTGGGCGAGGAGGAAGCTCACAGCGGTGAGAAAGGTGTCCACCACCAGACGGCGGTAGGCGATCAGACTCGCCGACTCACGCAGCACAGGCCCTCCAACACGCGCTCGTAGGCGGTCGCAACGTCATCCCAGCGGTAGCAGATCTGCACACGCTCCCGGGCGCGCTCCCCGAGGTGCGCGTAGTCAAGGCTGCGGGCGAGATAATCGGTCAGCACCTCCGCGAGCGTATACGAGCCAGCGAGGCGAAATGCAACCCCGGTCTCGCGGACGACCTCGCGGTTGGCGAGGTCGTCGAGGTAGAAGACCACCAGGCCGGCGCCCATCGCCTCGACGAGCGCGGGGTGGGTACCGCCGACCTCGGTGGCGTGGATGTAGGCCCTGGCGTTGAAGAGCAACTGCCGGTACGCCTCGCCATAGAGCGGACCGGTGAGAAGGACGCGGGAATCTTGGGCGGCAAGCTCGCGCACCCGGCGCGCAAGGGCGTGCGCGTAGGGCGCCCCGCCCACCATCACCAGCGGGCACTCGCCGGCAACGCTGCGGTAGGCGGCAATCACTCGATCGGGGTTATTCTCGGGCTCAAAGCGCGAGACGTCGAGGAAGTAGGAGCGGGGCGCTAAGCCAAGCGCACGAACGAGGGCGTCACTAGCGGGCGCCGGCAGGTCGCCGCCATAGGGAATCATCACCGAGGCCCGCCGCCAGGCCCGGCGGTAGTAGCGCTCGATGACGGCGGCATCGGTGATCACGCAGTCCGCCCAGCGGGCAGCCAGCCCCTCGCAGGCCCGATAGTAGGCGCGCCCGAGCGCGCCCCACTTGCGCCGCTTGCGCTCGAGGCCGTCGACGTTGAGAGCGACTCGCAGGCCGCGCGCATGCAGCAACGGAAGGAGCGGCGCGTTGGCCGCATTGCACAGCAGGATCACGTCAAACCGCCGGCGGTTTGCCTCCAGGCACGAGAGCAGGGTGTGCGAGAGGGTCTCCAGCGCCTTCACTCGCAGCGCCGGCAGCACCCGGATCGCCGCCCCGCGATGGCTCTTGGCTGCGGGCTCGGCGAAATGCTTGCGGGTGTATACGGTGACCCGATGGCCGCGGCCGGCAAGCCGCGCCGAGAGCTCCTCGGCAAAGGTCTCGAAGCCGCCATAGCGAGCAGGAATCCCCCTGGTGCCGAGGATCGCCACGCGCATCAGCAGACCACCCTTCGCACCCGGCCACCCGGCCAGAACCAGGCCGCCAGCCGCCAGGAAGACACGCGGGCGCGAGCGGCGTTCGCGCGCCCGCGCTGGTGCTGGCGGCGGCGCATCGCCCAGGCCTCCTTGAGGCCGGGCAGTGAGGACCGTTCGCGCAGGAGGCAGGCCGCAACCACGGCAAGGTCGCGCAGCAGCCAGGCGGGCAAGCAGGCGGCATGCCAGCGCCAGTCGGCATTGGCAAGCCGCAGAAGGAAGCGATTGCGCACCGAGTGGCGGTTGATCTCGGGGCTGGCCGCCCGTGCGGCCTCGGGCTTGAGCCCGCGCCCGTGATAGGCGCGCGCCGCCGGCCAGAAGAGGCACTGCCAGCCCCGCCGCTGCAGCCGCCAGGCGAGGTCGGCGTCCTCGCGGTAGGAGAAGAACCCCTCGTCGAAAACCTCACCACCAGGATAGGCGGCGTCCTCGAGTGCCTCGCGCCGGTAGAGCGCGGCTGCCGCCGAGGCGCCGAACACCCAGGCGGGCGCCAGCATGCGCTCCTCGAGGCGGCCGCCGGCGCCGCGGTCGAGGTGACGTCCTGACCTCGTCATCACGATCCCGGCGGAGTCCACCACTGCGGTTTCCTCCAGCCGCTCCCCCTGGGCGCGCAGCAGGAGGCCAGTCGCGGCGCCGGCCAACGGCGCCCGCCCACACGCTGCCATGAGGGACTCCAGGTAGTCCGGGGCGAGCCGGCAGTCGGGGTTGAGGGCGAGGACGAAGGGCGAGTGGGTGCGCCGCAACGCCTCGTTGGCCGCGGCGGCGAAGCCGCGGTTGTCGCGCCACCGCACCACCTCGAGCGGCAGCCCCGGGGTGAAACCCTCGGTGACCCGCAGCGAGCCATCGCCGGAAGCGTTGTCGATGAGCACCAGGGCCGCCGGCCGGAGAATTTGCGCCGCCAGCCCGGCCAGCGTCGCCCCCAGGGTGGCGGCATGGTTGTGTACCACGATGAAGACGTCGACCGCGTTCATTGCACCAGCAGGCGGTCCATCACCAGCGCGCCACCCGGTGGGGCGGCGAAGGTGAGGCGCAGTTGGTGGCGTCCGGGCTCGGCCGGCGCGGGGAGCGCCAGCCCTGTCGGGCCAACGCGTGCGAGCGGAATCTCGACCGCCTCGCCGCCGTCCCAGCGCGCCAGCAGTGAGCAGTTGCCGCGGCGCACGCCCTCCAGCCATCCCTGAAGCGTCAACTGAGCTCCGGGCGCCAGGTTGAGCGGCGCCTCCACGCCTTCATCGTTGGCCACCCGCCAGCCCGCGCAGTGGGTGAAGCGGGAGAACGTACCCTCCGGCGGCTCCGGAGCGCCTCCGAGCCGGGCCACCTGCGGCTCCTCGATCTCCACCACGCGGTCCAGCCGCTCATGCAGGGTGAC
>JAZDGE010000402.1:0-2790 GCA_043807175.1 Acidobacteriota bacterium | reverse complement strand
ACGATCATCGTGGGCGGCTATGGCGCGCTCGTCGGGTTCATTCCGCCGCGCGGCGACTGGACCCTCAGGGCTGCGCGACTGTGGGCGCGGATCATTCTCGGCTCGGCCCTGATTCGGCTCAAGGTCGAGGGCGCGGAGCAGGTGCCGCGCGATCAGCCGGTGGTGTTCATGGCGAACCACGAGTCCTGGGTGGACATCCCGGGCCTGCTGGCGGCGATTCCGGTGCAGGTGCGCTTTCTCGCCAAGAAGGCGCTCTTCTCGATTCCGTTCTTTGGCTGGGCGATCACCTCGATGGGGTTCATTCCGGTGGACCGGGAAAATCGCCGCACCGCGGTCAAATCCTTCGAGGACGCCGCCGCCCGTATCCGCGCCGGCCGGTCGGTGCTGGTGTTTCCCGAGGAGACGCGCACCCCTGATGGCAATCTGCTGCCGTTCCAGCGCGGCGGCTTCCTGATCGCGCTCAAGGCCGCGCTGCCGATCGTGCCGGTGGGCCTCGACGGGGCGCGCCGGTGCATGCCCAAGCGTTCCTACCTGGTGCGCCCTGGAACCCTCGTCGTGCGTTTCGGTGCGCCGATTTCCACCGCCGGCAGGGGGGTGACCGACAAGACGGCGCTGATGGAGCAGACGCGTCGGGCCATCGACCAGTTGCGGCAGGGGACGAACCACGGGGCGCGCGAAGAGGTGGCGGTGGCCGCTGTCGCCGAGGAGGCCTGAGGATGGTGACCGAGGAGAAGGTGTGGGAGGCGCTGGGTGGCGTGATGGACCCGGAGGTGCCTTTTTCGGTGGTGGATCTCGGCCTCGTCTACGGCGTCGAGGTGACGCCCCCGGATCGCGTGCGGGTGCAGCTCACCTTGACCACCCGGGGCTGCCCGCTGGTGCGCCGAATCTCCGACGAGGCCAGGCAGGCGATCGCGGAGAAGACGGGCGCGCGCGAGGTGCAGGTCGAGATCGTCTGGGATCCGCCCTGGAACCCGGGGATGGCGGTGGAAGCCGTTCGCTCCCGCTTTGGTTGGCAGTGACTAGCACCAGCCTATGGCCGATGGCCTATGGCCTGTGGCCTATGGCCTATGGCCCATGGCCTATGGCCCATGGCAGGAAAAGGAATCCGGGCTCGACTTTGCTTTCGAGGCAGTTGGGTGGGCGGTGGAGCAGAAGGCATTGGCCAAAAGCCATTGGCCATGAGCCATAGGCCGTCGAGTGCGCGGTGGAGCCATAGGCCATTGGCCATGAGCCATCGGCCGTTGGGTGGGTGGTGGAGCCATCGGCCATAGGCCATGAGCCATCGACCGTTGGGTGGGTGGTGGCGCCATAGGCCATTGGCCATGAGCCACCGGCCATAAGCCATCGGTCGTTGGACTGGACACTATTGTCAAGTCTGCTTTCTGAGGAGGACTGATGCAGGTTTCCGAGGCGGCAATTCGTGAGGCGCTCAAACAGGTGAAATTCCCGGGCTTGACCCGGGACATCGTTTCCTTCGGGTTCGTGCGCGGCATCAAGGTCGAGGGCGCCACGGTGAGCGTGGAGATTGCCATGACCACCGTCAATTCCGAGGCCGGACCCAAGGTCGAGCAGGCAGCACGGCGGGTGCTGGAAGCGCTGCCCGGAGTAGCGGCGGTCAATCTCGCCGTCACCGCCCGGCCGCCGGAGGCGGCGGCGCCGCCCCCGCGCCTGCTTCCCGGGGTGCGCTACAAGATTGCGGTCGCCTCCGGCAAGGGCGGCGTCGGCAAATCGACGGTGGCGGCCAATCTCGCCATCGCCCTCAAGCAGCTTGGCAACTCAGTCGGGCTCCTCGACGCCGACATCTATGGGCCGTCGCAGCAAATGATGATGGGGTGTCGCGAGCGGCCGATGGTCAATCAGGAAGAGAAGATCATCCCGGTCGATGGCCATGGCGTCGGGGTGATGTCGCTCGGTTTTCTCGTCGACCCCGACACGCCGGTGATCTGGCGCGGTCCGATGGTGATGAAGGCGCTCGAGCAGTTCCTCGGCGATGTCGCCTGGGGCGAGCTCGACTTTCTCGTCGTTGACCTCCCCCCAGGCACCGGCGACGCCCAGCTCACCATCACGCAGCAGGTGCCGCTGTCGGGCGCGGTGATCGTCACCACGCCACAGGACGTCGCGCTGATCGACGCGCGCAAGGGCCTGGCGATGTTTCGCAAGGTCAACGTGCCGGTGCTGGGCGTGATCGAGAACATGTCAGCCTACATCTGCCCCAACTGCGGCCATCGCGAGGAGATCTTCAAGTCAGGCGGCGGTCGCCGTACCGCCGAGCAACTCGAGGTGCCATTCTTGGGCGCCATCCCGATCGATCCCGCAATCGTGCTCGGCGGTGACGCCGGCACCCCGATCCTCGCCAGCCACCCGGAGTCCCAGGCCGCCCAGGCCTTTCTCGCCATCGCCCGGGCGGTGATGCGACAGGTGGCGGGCTGACCGGCCGCCGGGCGGAGTGCGAGGAGCCACCATGAGCCACGCCGCGCCGCCGGCTGAGCGCCGCGAGGATCAAGCTAGCCCGCGTTTCTCACCGCTTGTCCTACTGCAAGCGCCGATAGCGCGCCATCTCGGGCCGTACTCGCTCGTCGCTCCTCGACGTACTGTTCAAGTACGCCTGCGTCGCTCCTCGCTACGTGCCCGGTGCCAGGTATGACACTTTGGGGGCGGTTGGCCAACGCGACAATCGAGACTACGAGGGCGCGCCGTGAATCGTTGGTGGGACAGGGCACCAAAGTGTTATACCTGGCACCGAGACGCACTCTCGGCGCTTTCGCTACGGACCACGGTGAGAAATGCGGG
>JAZDGE010000401.1:0-3687 GCA_043807175.1 Acidobacteriota bacterium | reverse complement strand
CCCGCATTTCTTCCTACACCCCTCGTGGTCCTTCTCTGATCGTCGAGAGGGCCTGCCAGTGGCCACGCAGGAGCGCGCGCATCGCGGCCTTGCCCCTGGCGCCTCGCAGCGCGAGCACAGCGGCCGCGCGCAGCGCCACGTAGGGGGTGTGGAGGGCGGCAAGGTAGCAACGGTAGGCGAGAGGATGAAACGGGCGCAGCCGGGTGCGGCTCAGGTGCTCGAGGTAGAGTGGTGAGTAAGCGTGGGAGCCGGTCGCCGCCCCGAGATGGTGAACCGCCGCCATCTCCGGCACATACCGGAGCCGGTAGCGACAACGCCGCAGCCGCAGGCCGATGTCAAGGTCCTCGTTGTAGAGGAAGAAACGCGGGTCGAATCCTCCCACCGTCAGGAACGCGGCGTAATCGAAAGCCACTGCCGCGCCTGGCAAAAACCCCACATCTCGCTCTCGGCGGGCCGCCGACGGCCGGCGCGACTGCCATACCGTTCCGGTAAGGCGATTGACTCCGCCGCCGGCGTACCAGAGACGGCGCCGGTCCGAATCGAGGTACAGCGGCCCTGCCGCCGCCGCCACCCCCGGCAGCGAGGTCGCCCGCAGCGCCGCGGCCAGAAAGCCGGGGGCGATCTCGACATCGTGGTTGAGCACGACGAGCGTATCGGTGTTCTCTCGGGTAAGCGTCGCCGCACCGAGGTTGGCGCCGGCGCCGTAGCCGATGTTGGTGGAGCTCACGAGCACGCTGCCGCCGTCAAACTCACCCGCATCGAGGTTGCCCGAGTTGTCCACCACGACGATGGTGCGGTCAACCGGCGAGGGATCCTGCGCGATCGCGCCGACACATCCGCGAGTCGGCGTCGGGTCGCCGTAGTGCACGATTACGATGCCGATGTATGCCATGCTAGCCCACCCCGGAGAGGTCGGTGAGCTTTGGGGGCGTACCCGTCACGGTCCGCGGAGCGGCCCTCACGGCGGCGATCGCGAGCGCCGCATGGGCAACTGCGGAGCAAGCCTGCACCGCCACAACCACCTCGGCGCAACCTCGCACCCCGGCCCGCGGCACCAATACCAGGCACCCGGTGACCAGCAGCGCCAGCCTGACCGCGTTGCTGCCGAGCATCCAGAGCTGGCGGCGCACGGCCGCGAGGATGACGCCCAGCAGCATCGAAACGCAAAGGCCGGGCAACGCCCACACCAGCATCGCCATGACTGGCGCCGCGGCCACGAACGAGGCGCCAAAGAACAAGGTGATCAGCGGGATACGCACGGCCGACAGGCCCCCCGCCAGGAGCACGCCCAGCAACATACCGGCCCCAGTGATGGTGATGACCGTGCCTGCTCCCAACGCGTTCCTGGCCGCCCGACGAGCCAGCGTCGGATAGCTCGCCACCGCCAGCACCTGGGCCAGCCCCGAGGCGCCCATCACCACCGCGGCGGCCACGCCGTAGAGCCCGATCTCGGCCTGCGTGACCCCCCGACCGGCGAGAAGAAACGCGTCTCCGCGCAGGGAAAGCAGAGACAGGGTGGCGAGCCCGAGAAACGGCAGCCCCTCGCGCCAGAGCGTGCCCCGTGGCAGTGGCGAGGCCTGCAGAACCGGCAGCGCCCGCAACTGTCGCAGCACCCAAGCCGTACCGGCTGCGCCGCCGGCAGTGAACGCGAGGCCGGTGCACCAGATCGGCGCGGCCAGCCAGCTCAGTAGGGCGAGCAGCGGCAAGGTGATCGCGAGCTCGAGGCTCCGACCGGCCACCTCGACCTCCATCCGGTCGAGCCCCTTGAAGACCGCCCCGGCGGAGATCAGCCAGGAGCGCAAAAAGGCATAGGGCAGAAAGCCGAGCAAGGTAAAGCGCAGGGCCCGGTCGCCGATGGCCAGCAGACCGATCAGGCATACCGGCAGAACCGCCGCGGCCAGTGCGAGCTGGTGGCGGCGCGATTCGGCGAGCAGCACCCGGCCACTGGTCGGGAAGCGTGCGGTCTCGCGAATCAGCACCTCGACCTGCCCGCTCGCCAGGATCTGCATCACGACCAGTGCGGCGCCATAGGCCACGGTGAAGATGCCCATGCCCGCCGGCCCCTGACCGCGCGCCACCACGATCCCGGCCAGGAAAAGCCCGCCCTTGAGTGCGACCTCGCCGGTCGCCAGCCAGGCGAGGTTGCGGGCCAGGCGGAGCAGTGCCTCTCTCACCGCCGCACCCCGACCAGCGCCGCGCTCGCGGTGCGCAGGAGGGTGATCAGGTAGAGCCCGACCGAGCGCTCACGAATGAAGTAGAGGTCGTACTCGAGCCGGCGCCGGTGCTCGTCCTCGGTGCGGGCATAGGGCAGGTTCACCTGCGCCCAGCCGGTCAGCCCGGGCGGCACCGCGAGGCGGAACGTGTAGTACGGGATGGTCAGCGCCAGCTCGGCCACGAACTCCGGGCGCTCTGGCCGTGGCCCCACCAGCGACATTTCGCCGCGCAGCACATTGAGCAACTGGGGCAGCTCGTCGATCCGCAGGCGGCGCAGCAGCCGCCCGATCCCGGTGACGCGGGGATCATTCGGCGAGGCGAAGGCGGGACCGTTGGACTCTGCGTCCCGCCGCATCGTGCGCAGCTTGATGAGCGCAAAGGCGCGCCCGTGGCGGCCCACCCGGAGCTGGCGGTAGAGCACCGGCGGGCCGTCGCCGATCCACACCGCCAGGGCCGCGAGCAGCACGAGCGGCGCCGAGAGCACCGCGAGCACGGCGCCCATCGCGACATCGAGCACACGGGTGAAACGGTTGAAAAGCTCCCAGTGGACTGCGCCAAACCCGGGCTGGTGGAAGAACGCCTCGGGTGAAAGCTCGGACAGCGGCAGCCTGCCGTCGAGCCAGGCCCACACCTCTGAAGCAGCCACCACCGGCAGCCCGGAGAAGTGCAGCGCCGCAAAATCCGTGGTGGAATGCGCCGACCCCAGCTCGCGGCCCGCCAGCACCACCGCCTCCGCGCCCTGGGCCCGCGCCTCGGCGCCCACCTCGGCGGCCGAGATGCCGGCGCCCTCAACCGGTTCCCAGGGCGCTAGAGAATGGTGACGGAGGCGGGCGCAAACCTCGGCCACGGCCTCGCCCTCGCCTATCACCAGCGCCCTCGGCCGCGCCCGCCGCGCCAGATATTGGCCGAGCAGCGCCCGCACCCCGGCAGCAACCAGCCCCCAGACCAGGGTCGTGATGGCCAGCAAGCCCCGGCCGAAGCGCCACCCAGGAACGGCATAGGTGGCTAGCGCCAGCGCCGCGCCCCAGCTCGCGGCAACCACGGCCACCCGCACCGAGAGCTCGCGCCGCCGTCTGATGACCGGCGGCTCGTAGAGCTCGGAGGCGGCGGCCAGCGCCCACAGCGCCGCCAGCGCCACCACTATCAGTCCGGGGTGGGCTAGCAGCCTTCCCCACTCGTGGGCGCGCGCCGTCCCAGGAAAGCGGACCGCATGGGCTAGCCACACCGCACCCAGCAGCGCCGCGCCATCGAGCGCGGCCAGCGCGGGCCAGAGTCGCAGGGAATGGGGCAGGAAGCCGCTCACTCAGGACACCCGCGAAGATGGTGCGCGGCGCGGGCGATGGTGTCAACCACTCAGCGGCAGAAGGCGCTGATCGCCTCGACCACCCGCACCCGCTCGCTGGCAGTGAGCTCGGGGAAGATCGGCAGCGCCATCACCTCGGCGGCCGCCCGCTCCGCCTCGGGGAAGTCCCC
>JAZDGE010000400.1:0-2613 GCA_043807175.1 Acidobacteriota bacterium | reverse complement strand
CCCCTAGCCCCCAACCCCAATCGCGAGCGAAGCGAGCTAAGCCAGCGTGCTCGGGTGCGGCCCCACCCCTGGGGCGAGGCCGCGAGTGAACGCGCCGCCGGGCGTGCCGGCGCCGGCGATCGTGGGCAGGCACAGCCCTCGCCTCGCCCGCCTGCGCCGCATCAGCCACCGCCAGGAAGCCGATCTGACAGTCGCCGACGGCCTTCGCCTGGTCAAGGACCTGCTGGCGGCGGGGGTCCCGATTCGCGAGCTCTATGCCACCCCCGAGCGTTTTGCAGCGCTGGCGGATGTCGCCGCCGTGAAGGCGCTGGCCAAGGCCGGGCGCGTCTATCTCCTCGACCCGCAGACGATGCAGCATGTCGCCCCGACCACGCAGGCGCAGGGCCTGCTGGCGGTGGTCGCCGAGCCACCGTCCCGGCTGCCGGCGAAGGGCATCGTGCTGTTCCTGGATCGGCTGCAGGATCCAGGCAACCTCGGCAGCGTGATCCGCTGCGCCGCCGCCCTGGGGGCGAGCGGAGTCGCCTGCTCACCCGGATGCGCCGACCCCTTCGCGCCGCGCGCGATCCGCGCCTCGGCGGGCCAGTCGCTTTTCCTTCCGATCGCTACCGAGGTCTCGTTCCCGTCGCTGGCAGCGGCGGTTCGTGGGCGCGGTGGCGAGGTCGCAGCCACCTCCGGCTCGGGCGGCCGGCCCCTCTCGGGGTGGCGGCCGCGGATGCCACTTCTGCTCGCGCTTGGCAACGAGGGACAGGGTCTCACCACCGAGATCCTCGCCGAAAGTGGCACCCTGGTTACCATTCCCCTCACCGGCGGGGTCGAGTCGCTCAACGTGGCGGTGGCGGCGGGGATCATACTCGCCTCGGTAGGGCTTGTGGGGTCACCTATACTGGTTGGCGAGGAGGGATGCTGCTATGATTCGCCACCGCGACATTGAGCAACTGCAGTTACTCTCCCAGGCGCCCGGCAAGACCCTGACCGTGTATCTCGACGTCGACCAGACCAACACGGCGAACCGCAAGCGGCAGTTCGAGACCCGCCTGAAGGACCTGCTTCGCCAAGTGCGGGCGGCGCATCCTGAGGACGACGAGCTCCCGAGCGCGATCGCGGAGGTCGAGGAGATTATCCGGCGCATCGAGCCGGCGGGAAAGACGCTCGTGCTCGCGCGCCATCGCAACCTCGGCGTCACCTTCAGAAAGCTTCTCCACCTGCCCTTGCCCACGGGCGTCTACTGGCGCACCTCGGCGTTCCTGCGCCCGCTCCTCGAAGCGCTCGACGAGCATGAGCGATTCGGAATCGTGCTCGCCGACCAGAGCCGCGCGCGTCTGCTGACCGTGTTTCTCGGCGAGATCGAGGAGCACCGCGACCTCATCTCGCAGATTCCGCCCCGGCCCGACTCGCCTTCCTCCGACCGCCTGCGCTCCCAGTCGCACATGGAGCGCCGCCATGACGAGAGTGTCTCCTCTCACCTGCGCATGGTCGCGGCCGAGCTTGGCCGCCTTCTCGACCAGCTCGAGGTCGACCGCCTGATCATCGGTGGCGCGGTCGAGGTCGCCTCCGAGCTCGCCCGCCTGCTGCCCAAGCGGCTGCGAGGCCGGCTCGTCGAGGTTCTTCCGATCCCGCTCGCCGCCTCCACCGACGACATCCTGGCCCGCACGAGCGAGGTGCAACTGCGGCTCGAGCGCGCCGCGGAGCTGGAGGTGGTGCGCGACCTGCTCAAGGAGGTGCGCAAGGGTGGCCGGGCGGTCGCCGGGCTCTCCTCCACGCTCGAGGCCATCAACAACGGCCGCGTGTGGAAGCTCGTCTACCTGCAGGGGCTCACCCTCGAAGGCGGAGTCTGCGCCGCCTGCAGCCGTCTGGTGGACCCGGCCGACGAGCGCTGCCCGATGTGCGGGGAGCTCGTGGAAAATGAGCCCCGCATGGTGGATCGCATGGCCCAGACCGTGCTCGAGCGGGGCGGCCATGTCGAGATGCTCGATGGCCCCGCCGCCGAGGCGCTCCGCCAGGTCTCCGAGGTGGCCGCCATCATGCACGCCTGAGAGACAGGGAATCGGAGACCGGGGACCGGGGACCGGGCGAAGAAGAACAAGACATGATGGTGGCGTTGGGGGCGCCTCTTGCTCAGCGAAACTCGGGCCGGAGTGGCGGAATGGCATACGCCGAGGACTTAAAATCCTCCGATCCGCAAGGGTCATGTGGGTTCGAATCCCGCCTCCGGCAATAACCGCCAGCAGCTACTGTTTCGGGCCGCCGAGGTACCTCTTGATATGCCTTGCGAGCACTTCGTCGACGTCTGTGTGACGCGGCACCGGTTGTTTCTGGCCGGTTGCCGGGTTCACGTAGATGTCATGCGGCAGCCTGGGGAAATAGATCGTCTGATGAACCGCACCGCTGGCGAATCGGAGAAGATCGTCGCCTTCCGCGCTCTCGGCGTCCAGCGCGGTGATCTCGTCCATGATCTCCTGCGGGCTGCGGTGGGCCACTTCCTCGCCGCCGTTCGGGTTCTTCACGGAGAGGTCGAAGGTCGTCTGGTCAATGCTCCCGGCGTCCACGCTCCAGCTCCTGGGCGAGTCGGCGAAGGTCTTTTGCAGCGCGATGAATTCCTTGAGATCATCGTCG
>JAZDGE010000399.1:0-2233 GCA_043807175.1 Acidobacteriota bacterium | reverse complement strand
CTTTGCCTCGAATTTTCGAAGTTTCTCAGGAGTAAGTGGCTAACCCCTAGCCCCGCAGTTTGTTGTGCAATCTCCGAGACCCTAGCGCCGGAGCACCAGCAGGCGCGGCTCGGTCATCTCCTCGACTGCGAAACGGGCGCCCTCGCGGCCGATTCCCGAGTGCTTCACACCGCCGTAGGGCATCGGGTCGCTGCGCCAGGCCGACGCGTCGCCCTGAATCACGCCGCCGACCTCGAGCCGCTCGAACGCGCGCTGGACCTTGGCGAGATCGCTGGTGAAAACGCCCGCCTGGAGGCCGAAGCGTGACTCGTTGACGACGGCAAGCGCGTCGTCGAAGGTGCGGTACGGGGCGAGCGAGGCGACGGGCCCGAACGCCTCCTCGGCCCATAGCGGCGCGTCGTGCGGAACTCTCTCGAGCACTGCCGGCCAGACCACCGAGTCCTGCCGGCGCCGGGGCGTGAGGAGCCGGGCGCCCCGGTGCTCGGCCTCGGCGATCATGGAGGCGACACGCTCGGCGTCGGCAGGCGTGATCAGCGGCCCGCACCACACCTCCTCGGCCGCCGGATCGCCGGCGGAAAGGCTGGTGGCAGCCGCGATGAGGGCGTCCCTGGAAGGCGCGAGGATGGACTCGTGGACCAACACGCGCTGCACCGAGATGCACGACTGGCCGGCGTAGGCATAGGCGCCGGCGGCGATCCGACTCGCCACCGCCGCGAGCTCGCCGCAGTCAGGCTCGACAATCACGGCGGCATTGCCGCCCAGCTCCAGCGCCACCTTCCGGTCCCAGAGCTGGCGCTTGAGCTCCCAGCCGACCTCGGCCGATCCGGTGAAGGTCAGCAGCTTGACGCGCGGGTCTCGAAGCAGCGCCGCGGCGTCCTGGCCGCGGCAGGCCACCACATTGGCCGCACCTTCCGGCAGCCCCGCCTGATGGAGCACCTCGGCCAGGAGCAGAGCCGGCGAAGGCGTCTGCGAGGCCGGCTTGAGAACGATCGGGCAGCCCGCGGCGATCGCCGGCGCGAGCTTGTGCGCGACCAGATTGAGGGGAAAGTTGAAGGGGGCGATGCCGAGCACGACGCCGACCGGGAAGCGCCGCAGCAGGCCGAGGCGGCCCTCGCCGGAGGGAAAGCCGCCGAGGTCGAGCAGCTCGGCCGCGGGCTCGCGCGCGACCCGCGCGGCATCGGCGAGGGTCTCCGCGCAGCGCTCGGCCTCAATACGCGCGAGCCTGATTGGCTTGCCTGCCTCCTCGACCAGCACGCTGGCAAGCTCCTCGCGGAGTTCGCCGACAAGCCGCGCGGCGAGCTCGACGATCTCCGCCCGGCGGTGGGGGGGAAGCGAAGCCATCGCCTCTCGAGCCGCGGCCGCTGCATCGAGTGCGGCCCGCAGCTCCGTTTCCCCGGCGCGCGCCACCCGCGCCACCACCCGTCCGTCGAAAGGGGAGCAGACATCGTACCGGGTCGCGGTGACCCATCGGCCGCCGATGAAGAGATCATGCTCACGCATGCGCGCCTCCCTGCATGGTGATCGTAGCGCAAGAGGACAGGGTGCAAGGCAGGGGACAGGGGACAGGGGACAGGCCCACCCGCCCAAGAAGCAAGGTCCGCGATCCGTGCCCTGCCCGGCCAAAGGCAGGGAGGGAGGCCCCGAGCGCAGCGGCCAGCGACGCGAGAAGGGGGCTGGTGGCGGGGCAGGTGGGGTGGATGGAGGCGAGATCAGCGAGCGTCCGGCTTTGCCGGCGCGAGCGCGGGGGGCTCGGGGGGTCGAGGCGGCGGAGGTGTGGGTGGGTGGCCGCCGGACCCCCCGCCCAAAATACAAGGGGCCGCTTCCCCCCCGAGAGCGGCCCCTAACCGGGTTTCCCCGGTGGAGGGGTTGCCCCCTCCGAACCAGGGAACGCTGGAGGTCCGGTTCTTCTTCCCACTCGCCGGCTCAGCGTAGGCGCTCGTCCAATGGCCACGGTTCCAGAAAGGTGATCAGCTTCTGGCTCCAGCCGTCTGGACGCTCGCGAGCACATGCTGGGTGAAGAAGGTCCAAGTCCAGGTCCAGGTCCAGGACCACGCGTCGCCCCGCGGCGGGTGGGGGCCTGGGCCCGGAGCCCTGAGCCCTGAGCCTGCTTCTTCCTAGGAGCCTGTCGGAGAAATCGAGTGTGGTCGCGTTGCGAGCGCCGCGGGGCGAGATGCAAGGCGCCGCGGCGAAGGCGATGTGGCCATACGGCTGAGCCGCGGCAACGCCGCAGATC
>JAZDGE010000398.1:0-5919 GCA_043807175.1 Acidobacteriota bacterium | reverse complement strand
CGGCGACGGAGGCGGCGGCCGCGGACGCTACCGGTGGCGACGCCTGGTCAAAGCTGACCCTAATGAACACCCAGGCCGCCCTCGCCTGGGGGCCCTGGGCGCTCGCCACCGCCCTCCCGAACGCGTCCTCGAGCTCGCCTGGCCGCCTGCGAGCTCTCTCCGGCGGTGCACTTGTTGGCCTCACGTTTCTGGCGGGAGAGCCGGTAGTCACGGGCCTCGTCGCCCTCGCCTGGGCGGTGGTGGCGGTGGCGAGCCATCGGCCGGTTCCCACGGGCTGGCTGGCGAAGGCGGCGCTGGCGGCAACCGCGGTCGCGGCGCCGGTGCTTTTTCCTCTCCTCGCCGTCCTCGGCGACACCGTTCGCGGCGCGCTCGGCGTGGCGCCCGGGGCGCTCGGCGCCGACGCGCTGGCGCCGCGCCGCGTGCTGGAGCTCGCCTTACCGCGCCTTCTCGGTAACCCCCTCGGGGACGCCGAGAGCGGCTTCTGGGCGGCGGCCTCGTTCCCCTGGCAGCGCTACTTCCCGCTCCTGTTCCTCTCGGCCTTGCCGGTGCTGCTGCTGCCGCTCGCCCGCCGCTCGCCCCGCCAGTTGGCGCCCTGGTGGTGGCTGGCCGCCAGCGGTCTCGCCGGCGCCGGCCTGCTTGCCCTTGGCCCCCTTGCAGCGCTCGCCGGCGCCCTGCCTGGCTTCGGCGGCGCCCGCTACGCGATCAAGCTCCTCCTTCTCACGACCCTTGCCTTGCCGCCGCTGCTCGCCGCTGGCGCCGAGGAGCTTGCAAGGTCCTCCTCAGGCACGGGGCGCCGTCTGGCCGCCGTTGTCCTCGCCCTGACAGCCCTCCTGACCGGCGTTGGGACCGCTACCGAACGACTCCTGCGCCCCCTCCTCGGCGCCTTCTATCCTGACTCGCGGACGGCGCTGGCGGCGGTTCCCGGCGGGGAGCTGCGCCGGGCGGTATGGCTCGATTGCCTGGCGCTCGCGCTGCCCCCGGCGGTCGTCCTCGCCACCCCCGCAGCGGTGCCGCTGGCTGCCGCCACCCTCGCCGCCAACACCCTTGGCGGTGCTGGGCTGCTCGCCTTCGACGAGAGCGAGCGCTGGCGCCAGCCGCCGGCGGCCATCGCCGCTCTGCCCGCCGGGGCCACGATCGCCGCCTTCGTGGCCAGCGCCAACCCCGCCACCGGCGCGGGCGACGCCGCCCTCGATCGATTCTGGCGCCACCGCGCGGCGCTCTTTCCCCAGTACGCGACCCGCTGGGGCTTTCGCTACCTGCTCAGCCGTGGCCCCGACGGGCTTGAGCCCCTGCGCCACGAGGCACTCGCGGCGGCCGCCGCCAGGCTACCGGTCGACGAGCGCGCCCGGGTGGCGCGCGCGCTCGGCGCGACGGCCGTCCTCACCGCAAGTCCGCTCGCCCCGGCCAGCCGCGAGGTCGATGGCGTGTGGCTCACTACCTGGCACGAGCAAGCGGCCGAGGCGTACCTGGCGCGCCGTCTGGTTTGCGCCGAGGGGCCGCTCGCGGTCGCCCAGGCACTCGCGGCCGAGCAGTTCCGGCCCGGCGAAGATGCGGTCATCGCCGGCGCAGGTGGGGCAAGAGACCTCCTCGGGGGCGAAGTCACGGGCCTGGATGGGCCACCGCACCACCGGCGCTGGGCGGTGAGAAGCCGCGGCGCCGGCCTGCTGGTCGTGCGACAGAGCTCTATTTCCTCTTGGCGCGCGCGTGTCGACGGCGCCCCGGCCGAGGTCGAGGCGGTCAACGGTGCGCAACTCGGCGTGCGTGTGCCTGCCGGCGTTCACCTGGTCGAGCTGCGCATCGACCCCACGCCCTATGCCTTGGGCGGCCTCGTCCTTGGGATTTTCGCCGTCGCCTGCTGGCTCTGGCCGAAAGTCAAAGCTGGGCCGGTCGCAAAAGGCCTCGCTGGGTCCTCTCGGCGGGTGGGGGCCGGACCCCGGAGCCCGGGGCCCGGAGCCCTGTCTTTCTAGCGCGTGGGTGGCGCCATCACCGGGCCGGCCGGAACCCACTGGTGGCGGGGGGCGTATGGGCCCGGCCAGCTCACCGGGGCGGTGACGAAGAAGGACAACGCCTCGCAGGAATAGTCATAGGCCAGACCCTGCCGGGTGTGGACCGCGGCATCCACCAGGTAGCGGCCAGGAGCGAGCTCGAGCGAGGGAAAGGCGATGCGAATCTCGCCATCCTGAGCAAGCCGCTGCGCCCGCCAGCCGTCGATCTCGGTGTTGGTGCCATAGACGTCGGCGCCATCCTCGCGGCGAATCGCGATGCCGAAGACGAAGTCCTCCTGCGGCTGGTGCACTTGGTACGCGAGGCGAATCGAGGCCGCCTCGCCGGAGCGGAGGACCTGGACCGGCGCCCCCGCCTCGTCAATGAGCTCGACTGCCTCGAGGGTTATGGCGCGATTTCCCCAGCGCTTGCCGGTGCGCGCCTGCAACCCCTCGCCCGCCTCCTGGCTGGCGACATCCGAGCGGTAGCGCGCCACCACCGCGCGCGCTGCGCCGCCCAGGACCGGCTTGCCGTCGCGCAGGTAGAGAGCCCGCCCGGCCAGCGCCTCGACCAGGCCGAGGTCGTGGCTGACCATCACGATCGCCGTGCCCTGCCGCTGCAGTCGCGCAATCCGGTCCAGGCACTTGTGGGCGAAGGCCGCGTCCCCGACGGCGAGGATCTCGTCCACCACCAGGACATCCGGCTCCGGCGTCACCGCCACCGCGAATCCGAGTCGTACGTACATCCCGGAGGAGTAGGTCTTGACCGGCTGGTCGATGAAGGGACCGATGCCGGCAAACTCGATGATGTCCGGCAGGCGCCGCGTCACCTCGGCCCGAGACATGCCGAGCATCATCCCGTTGATGATGGCGTTCTCGCGTCCGGTAATCTCCGGGTGGAAGCCGGCGCCGAGCTCGATCAAGGCCGTGACCCTGCCGTGTACGTCGACGCTGCCCGTGCTCGGCCGCAGGATCCCGGCCACCAGCTTGAGCAGGGTCGACTTCCCCGAGCCGTTGGGGCCGATGATCGCCACCGTCTCGCCGCGCGCGACCTCGAGATCGACCCCGGAAAGAGCGAGAAAGCCTTCTTCCTCGGCCTGCTTGCGCCAGAGCTCGCCGCGCAGCAGCGCGCCCTTGAGCGAGTGCAGCCGGGCGCTGCGGGAGGCCAGCGGGTAGCGCTTGCTCACGCCCCGCACGGTAATCAGGACTGGGGTGCTCATACCGTCTCCGAAAGGGTGTCGCGCAGGCGTGAGAAAACAAACGCGCCCAGGCCCAGGCAGCAGCCCGCCACCACCAGCGACCAGCCCCAGTAGCTCGCCGCCGGCACCACGCCCTCCACCACCACCGAGCGATAGATGGTGATGAGGGGCGTCACCGGGTTGGCCGTCACCGCTCGCCGCAGCACGCCTTCGGGAACGAGCTCCCGGGCATAGACGATCGGGGTCATGAAGAACACCAGGGTGAGCGCGTTGTGCAGGAGGTCCTTGAGGTCGCGGAAGTGCACCGCGAGGGCGGCCACCGCGAGCGCCAGCCCGGCCACGGCCGCCACCCAGATGGCCAGCACCAGCGGCAGCAGGACCACGGTCCACGGGAAAGCGATCCCCTGGACGACCGCCACCACGGCCAGAGCCACCAGCAGAACCGGCAGCGCCAGCAGGTGATGGACGAAATGCGACACCACGACCACGGTCGGAAACACCTCCGGCGAGCACACCACCTTGCGGAGCAGCGGGCCGTTGTCGGGCAGGATCACGGCCGAGTCGAGCAGCGAGCCCGAGGCGAACAGCCAGGGCAGCAGGCCCGCGAAGAGAAACAGTGGGTAGGGAACGCGGCTCGGCACCCGCGCCGGAATGATGTAGGTGAAGATCACGGTGTACACGGCGAGCAGCAGCAGCGGGTTGAGCAGCGACCAGAAAAACCCGAGGAAGGTGCCGCGATAGCGCGCCTTGAGCTCGCGCTCGACGAGCACGGCCACCAGGCCCCGCTGCCGGTACAACGACGAGAGAATGCTTGCGCTGGTAGTCATCGGCCCTCTCACGAACTCCCGCCGCGCGACATCAGCTCTTCCATCTGGCGGCGGATGCGGTCCTTCTCCCGCTCGACGAAAGCGTCGTAATCCTCGACTCTCCCATTGCGGATCCAGTGGCTGCGGGGATAGTGCTTCACATTGCCGAAATCGTCGAAGGCGAGCAGCCCAGTCACTCCCCGCCGGTCGGCGAGACCCTTGAAGCGGAGCTGCAGTTGACGTCCCGCCACCGGATGGAGATCAGTCAGCGCCCACATCGCCGCTAGGGCGGCATCGTAGCCGTGGGCCGCGTAGATGTCAGGCAGCATGTTGTAGACCTCGTGATAGCGTTTGACGAAGCTGCGGATCGGCTCCTGCTGCGAGGCGAGGTCGAGGCTGGCGAGCGGCAAAAAGACGCCCTCGGCGAGTGAACCTGCCCGCTGCAGCAGGCCGGCCGTGTTGATCGCCGAGGTGGTGCATATGGCCCCGCCATAGTCGAGGCTGCGCAGCACCCGGAGCGCCTCGAGGATGGCCCCGCCGTAGCCGCACACGTACACGGCCTGCGGCGGCCCGCTGGCGAGCGCCTTTCGCACCTCGTTCTCCCAGCCCATCTCGCCTATTCTCACCGAGGCCACCACTCGCCCGCCCTGATTCTTGAGCTCGCCGATGAACACCGGCAGCAACCCGCGGGTGTAGGCATTGTCCTCCTCGAGGATAAGCACCGACCGGGCGTTGCGGGAGATGGCGAGGAGATCCGCCGCCTTCACCCCCTCGAGATCATCCGAGGGGTAGACGCGGAAGAAGTAGACGCTCATGCGGGCAAGCTCGGGCGCCGAGGCGGAGGGCGAGACCAGCACCCGTTCCCAGCGGTCCGCAACTGGGATCATCGCCTTGGCCTCGGCCGAGGTCGCGCCGCCGATGATCACCAGCGCGCCGGCATCATAAAGCGCCTCCGCCGCACTCGCCGCGCGCGCCTCGTCGGAACCCGAGTCACGGTACAGAACCTCCAGCCCCGGCGGCGCCGTGCGCGCGGCGAGGGCGGTGTCGAAGGCGAGCTTGACGCCGGACTTGATCGAGGCTCCATAGATCGCCGCCGCGCCGGTTTCGGGCAGCACGACGCCGACGGCAAGCTGGCGGGAGCATCCTGCCGCCAGCACACCCACCGCCGCGCACGCGACGATCCAACCCCTCATGCCACCTCCGCTCGCCGACCTTGCCGGCGGACCGAACCTTGTACCACACTGAAAGAGAGCTGGTAAAGCGGCGCTTGATTCATGAAAACGCCGCGCTAAAATGAGAACCGACATGTTGGCGCGGCGTGCTCTCCGGGTGCTTGCAATCGTGACCTTGGCCTTGGCCGCGGGCAGTTGCAACGAGGACATGTTCGACGCCGAGTGCGACCTCGTCGTCCTCAACGACAGCGCCTGCGACCTGACCGTCTATGTCGACGGCAGGGAGGCGTTCACGGTGAAGGCGGGCTCGGACCGCTCGCTCGACGACATCGGCGGCGGCCGCCATGTCCTCGAGGCGCTCGACACCCACAGCGGCCTGGTCGAGCGGCGCAATGTCGAGCTCGCCACCGGCGAGGATTACTACTGGATCCTCGACGACTGCTAGGTTGAAGCTAGCTGTCAGCTATCAGCTTTCAGCTATCAGCTTTCAGCCATCAGCCATCAGCTATCAGCTATCAGCTAGAAGCAAGAAACTGAGAGCGAACGACTTTCAGCGCTTCGTGCTGAGCGCTCAGTGCTGGTTTTTCAGTTTCAACGTTTAGCGTTCAGCCTTCTGCTCTTAGCCACTTACTCCTGAGAAACTTCGAAAATTCGAGGCAAAGCACCGACGCAATGCTGCAAAGCAACTGACGGGAATCGTGTTTTGCGCCAGAACTACGACCCGAGATTTCGCGCTTAGCACGCATTGGGAGACTGCCGT
>JAZDGE010000397.1:0-7607 GCA_043807175.1 Acidobacteriota bacterium | reverse complement strand
TTTTCATCACCTGCTGCCGCCACCCGGCCCGGCGCCACGTGAGGGATTCCAGATGCCCAAGGCGCTGGCCAGTATAATCGAGCAGCGTCCCCTGGGCCTGCCGTCTCGGCACAGGAGGGAGGGTCCATGTCAGCACCCGTGAGAGAGGTCTTTCGCCGTCTCCGCGCACCGGTGGATCGCGCCCACGCGCTGGGCCTGCTCGCCGAGTACCACTCGCGGCCGCGCTCGATCCCCGAGACGGTCCAGTGGGCGATGCACTTCGGCTCGCGCGGCCTCTACCGCGTGAAGACGCTCCAGGTGGCCTCCGAGATTATCGGGCTCGCGGAGCGCGTCGCGGCGCAGAAGCCCGCCATCATCCTCGAGATCGGCACCGCCCGCGGCGGCACCCTGCTGATCTGGGCTCGGCTCGCGAGCCAGAAGGTCATCACCGGCGACCTCGCGATCTCGCCCGAGCACGCCGAGCTCTTCCGCGGCTTTGCCCCGCCCGGCTCGGGCTGCCAGATCAGCCTGCTCGCCGGCGACAGCCATGCCGACGGCTTCAAGCTGCGCGTGGGCCAAGAGCTCGCCGGCCGCCAGGCCGACTTCCTGTTCATCGACGGCGACCACACCGAGGACGGGGTCGAGCGCGACTTCGAGATGTACCGCCCGCTGGTGCGGCCGGGCGGCCTCGTCGCCTTCCATGACATCGTCGAGGAGCAGCCCTATGCCACCAACCAGGTTCACCGCTTCTGGCATCGCATCCGCGACGCCTTCGCCAGCGAGGAGCTGATCGGCGATCCCGGCCAGCGGGGCTACGGCATCGGCGTGTTGCGGGTGTGAGCGCGCCAGGAAAAAAGTCCGGGGTCCGGGGTCCGGGGTCCGGGGTCCGGGGTCCGGTTCCCCCACCCGCCCAGAGGCATGGCAAGCTGAGCGACGCTTCCCATGCGCAGTGGGTCGCCGAACGCGGTGGGGTTACTCGGCCCGAACCGTCCCCTGCGAGCCCGCCACCCGCCACCTCGGCGGCAAGGTCAATTGGCAGGTCGTGGCCGAGGTTCGCCGGCCAGGTCATGCTCGATGTCCGGCTCTGGCTCTTCGTGATGGCGGTGCTCACCTGCGCGCGGGTCGTGCTGATTGCGCTCTTCCGCAGCCGGATGGACCCCGCGCTCGGCGCGAGCGACTTCCTGGCCGCCGCGTTCCGCGGCATGGCCTATGACGCCCAGATCGCCGCCTGGTGGGTGATGCCCTCGTTCTTCGCCAGCGTCGCCAGCGGACTCCGTCCTGTCTCGGCCGCCGCCGAGAAGCTGCGCTGGCGGGTGGGATATGTCTTTGTGCTGCTCACCGCGCTCGTCGCCGGCATCGACGCCGGGTTCTTCCGCGAGTTCGAGGATCAGTTCAACCACTTTATCTTTGCCCTCGTCGAGGATGACGCCGGGGCGATGCTCACCACCATCTGGAGCAAGTATCACCCGGTGGAGACTCTCCTCGCCGCCGCAGTTGGCGCGGGCGCCGCCCTCTTCGTCCTGCGGCAGTTGCTGCCGCGTCCCGGCGCACTCCCCCGCCCGGAGCTCGGCGCGCCCCTGGCGCTCCCGGCCAAGGTGCTGGTGACGGTCGCGATCGTCCTCGCCCTTTTCGTCTCGGCGCGCGGCTCGCTCGGGCGCCGTCCCCGCGAGCAGAAGGACATGGCGGTCACCCGCGACGAGGTGCTCAACCGGACCATCTACAACCCCTACACCGCGCTGCGCTATGCCGTGGCGGACCGCATCAAGCTCACCAATGTGAAGGGGCTTGCCCTCTTCCTTCCCGACCAGGACATTCGCGCGGCGGCCAAGCGCATCTCAGGCCGAGACGAGGACCTGGCACGGCTGGACCTCTTCTTCGAGCGCCGGGCCCGAGGCGAGCCGGTGCCGCGAGCGCGCCATATCTACCTGCTCGTGCTCGAGAGCTACGACTCCTGGACCCTGCTGGACGACTACCGCCCCCTCGGCCTGGCCGAGTGCGGCCGCTCACTCGCGGCGCGCGGGCTTTCGTGTCCGGGCTTCCTGCCAGACGCGGACGGCACCGCCAGCTCGCTTTCCGCGCTCATCACCGGGCTGCCGGACGCCGGCGTGGCGACCAACTATCAGGCGAGTGCGCGCCGGCCCTATCTCACCTCGCCGGCGGCGATCTTTCGCCGGCTTGGCTATCGCACGCGCCTGTTCTACTCCGGCTACCTGAGCTGGCAGCGGCTCGGCGACTTCGCCCGCGAGCAGGGATTTGACGAGGTCTACGGCGGGCCGCACATGGGCGCGCGGCTCGGCGGCAACGAGTGGGGGGTCACCGACGAGGAGCTCTTCGACTTCGTGCTGGCGCACGCAAGCGACGAGCGGCCGACCTTCGACCTCGTGCTCGACACCTCCAACCACCCGCCGTTCAACGTCGATGTGAAGGGCAAGGGGTTTCCGCTGCGCGCCGTGCCGTCCGAGCTTGCCGGCCGGCTCGACCCGGACGCCGACCTCGTGACGCTCGGCCACTTCTGGTACCAGGATCGCGAGGTATGCCGGCTGCTCGACGGGCTCACGGCGCGGCTTCCACGGGTCCTTATCGCCGCGACCGGCGACCATTACTCGCGCCGCTTCCCGGGAGATCGGCCGACGCTGTTCGAGAAGTCGGCGGTGCCGCTGATCCTCTTCGGTCCGGAGGTCCTCAACGGGCGGACCCTGCCACCAGGCAGCGCCGGCAGCCATGTCGACATCCTACCGACGCTCATCGAGCTTGCCGCGCCCGCCGGCTTCAGTTATCACGCCATCGGCCACGATCTCCTCGCCGGCGGCAACCAGCTCGGTCTTGGGAAAGGCCGTGTCATCGGCGCCGACTTCATCGCCGATGTCGCGGCTGCCAGCGTGCGCTTCGAGAGCCTCGCCGGCCAGCCACGCACTGCCGGCCTGAGCGACCCGGCCCGGCTCAAGCTGCTCGCCGCCAGCCAACGGGCGCTGGCCTGGTGGTGGGTCATGCACGGCGTCGAGCTGCAGTAGGCGCGCAGCCTTTCCGCCGCCGAGGCAGGTTTTCCTCCTCACTCATGCTATGTTCTGGCAGGTACCATGGTGGCAACCCCTCGCTCCGGCGGCCACAGGCGGCGACCCAGATGAGTTCTGCAGCGCGGGCGGCTGGGCGCCTCCATCTGCGTGAAGGCGCCTGCACTCTGGGTCTGGCGGCGGCCGCGCTCGCGTGGGTCTGCGTGCCGCCGCGCGTGATGATCGAGGGGCCGGCGTTTGGCGGGCCGCGGATCGTGACCCCTGGCGAGAGCATCGAGATTACCGCCCGCGTCGCGATCCCCTGGGTCATGGCGGTAGACGGGGCCACGCTCGTGCGTGGCGAGGGGCGCCTCCCGCTGCCACTCTCGGAATCGCCTGGCGCCGGCCCCCGTCAGACGGCTCGCGTCCATGTGCCGCCCGACTGCGCGCCTGGGTTGTACGACCTCGAGGTTCGGGCGGGCGCGGCGAGCGCGCGGGTTCGGCGGGCGGTGGCCGTGCTGGCGAGCATGCCCGAGCGTTTCACGATCGCCCAGATCAGCGATCTTCACATCGGGTTCACCGCTGCCAGCGAGCGCTCCGTCGCCGCCATTATCGACGAGATCAACAGCCTGCACCCGGCGCTGGTGGTCGTGAGCGGCGACATCGCCCACCAGGGCCGATGGGAGGAGTACGCGCGTGCCGAAAAGCTCCTGGAGCGGCTCGAGGCGCCGATCGTGAGCGTGCCCGGCAACCATGACCGGCGAGGCTGGGCCGGCTACCTGTCGACCTTTGGCTTCCCCTACCACGCAGTGACCTTCGGCAGTTGGACGATCCTCGGCCTCGACGCCGCCCATGGCCGCGACCAGTTCACTTTGAGCCAGACCACCTTTCTCGCCGGTGCGCTGGCGGCGGTCGACGGCCGCCGCGTGGTCGCCGTCTCGCACATTCCCCTCGCCGGACGAAGGTCGGTTCAGGCGCGGGCCAGCTTGGTCGCCGACCTCCTGGAAGCGCACGGCGTGCCGCTCGTCGTCAGTGGCCACTGGCACTACCCCACCGCCTATGACGGGACCGCAAGGGGTGGCACGGGGAGTGGCGCAGCCACGCGCTACGTCGTGACCACGACGGCGGGGGGCAATCTGCGGCGGGGAATCGATGGACGCCTGTCGGTGCACGGCTACCAGGTGATAAGCGTCGAGGACGGACGGGTCACCGCGACGACGGCCCAGCGGCTCGCAGATCACGGAACCAGCCCCGGAAATGACGCCGCGGTTGGTCGTGGCGGTTCACCATGACGCTGCTGCTCGTCCTCTTCCAGCTCCCCTTCCTGGTCTCGACGGCGGTTCTCATCGGCCTGGCGGTGTACGGCGGCGACTTCAACTCGCCGAGTGGCTATCTCTACCTGCTTCCCGTGCTCCTCGGGCCCGTCTTGCTGCCGCGCTCAAGCGAGCAGACGCAGGCGTGGCTGCGTGCCCACGCCCGCGCCTGGCTGGTGGCGGGGGTCGCGCTCGGCGCCCTGGCCTACAGGCCCCTGCACCTGGGCTTCTGGGATCAGCACTCCTGGTCGCAGACGCTGGCGATCACCGCATTTGCGACGGTGTCTCTGATAGTCGGCTGGCTCGCCGCCGGCGACGCCGCGGCCGGCGTTCCGGGGCCATCCTGGCACGTCTCGGCGGCTCTGATCCCGGTCGCGGCCTGTTTCTTCGTGGCCCGCTGGTACCCGCACGCGCCCCTGCTCGGTGCGGCGCTGATCATGGCCGCCGCGCTCGCACGCTGCCACAACGCCGACGCTCCGGCAAAACCAGGAAGGCTGGGCAGGCCGGACATCCTTGACGCCCTCCTTTTTTGCAGCATGGCCCAGCTCGGCGATGTCGTCTGGGACTACGGTGTCGACTCTGCTTGGGGGCCTCAGCTCGGGCTGGCGTTTTCGGCGGCGACCGTCGCTGTGCTGGCGGAGGGGTGCCTGCGACGTCACCCGGGTTCGCCTGCCGGCACCGCTCCGTGGCTTCTCGCCAGGCCGGCTGAGGCCGCCGGAGTAGCACTGGCGGTGGCGGTGAGCGTGGCCACCGCCCTGCGCCCGCAGTTCCTTCTCAGCCCGCTGCGCCAGCTCCTCGTCGGGGTAGCCCTCGGTCTGGCGATCGCCGCGATCCTGGAATCGCTGTCGCGCCGGACCGCGGCTGCGTCGAGGTTGATGCGCGTCTGGCTGGCGTCCAGTCTGGGGCTTGCCTTTTCCAGCCAGCTCAGCATGCAACTGGAGGCCTTCCCGGCCGCCCGCCTGGTCTACCTACTGCCCCTGGCCCTGTCCCTCCTGCTCGCCCTCAAGCCGGCTCCGGCCGACCCAGCGAACGTGGGCGGGCGCAGCGCGTAGGGCAACGTCTCGGAAGTCGCATGCTATTCTCCCGCCCCGTGAGCTGGACGCCCGAAGGAGCTGGATCACCGCGATGAGCCTCTGGCGCAGGCTCCCCCGGCACGCGCGCGTGCTGCTGCCGCTCGCGCTCGTTCACTTCCTCGCGCTGTTCGTGCTGCGCGGCGTGTTCTGGGCCGTCTTTCACAAGTCATCTCCGTCACTCGCCCCACAGGTCCTCGCCAAGGCGCTCTTCATTGGCGCCAAGTTCGACCTCCGCCTGGCCTTGTTGACGCTGCTGCCACCCGCCCTGTTGGGATGGCCAAGGGTGCTGTCGCTAGTGACCAGCCGCCTCGGACGGGCGCTGTGGACGATCTATCTCGCCGTTGCGGCGGCCGTGACCAGCCTCGCGTACTTCGTCGACTTCGGCTACTTCGCCTACCTTCACTCCCGGCTCAACGCCCAGGTGCTGGACCTGCTCGACGAGGCCGCCATCGCCCTGCGCATGGTGTGGGAGAGCTATCCGGTGGTTTGGGGCGTTCTCGGCATCGCCGCGCTCGTCACCGCCTACGTCGTTCTCGTTCGCCGGCTGATTCGCGCGGAGTTGGCCCGGGACGTGGCGCCCTTTCGCCGGCGCCGGCAGGTGGCGCTGGTGGCAATGGTCGTCTTCCTCTGGGGTTTTGGCATCTACGGCAAGCTGCAGTGGTACCCGCTGCGCTGGAGCGATGCGTTTTTTGCCACCGACGAGTGGTCGGCGGCGCTCGGTCTCAACCCGGTGCTCCACCTCTCCGATACGATGAAGAACAAGGCGCGGGGCTTCGACGCCGTGGCGCTCGCCGAGCACTACGCCGAGGTGGCGGCTTACCTGGGCGTCGATCGCCCGGACCCCGCCACGCTGACTTTTCGCCGCGAGGCGCCGGCGCGGCCGACAGCGGGACGAGCCCCTAACATTATCGTCATCCTGCTCGAGTCGGCATCGCACTACGAGACCGGGATCTTTGGCAACCCCCTCAAGCCGACGCCTCACTTCGACGAGCTGGCCCGCGAAGGCATCCTCTTTCGCCGCTTCTACACCCCGGCCTTCGGAACGGCGCGCTCGGTGTTCGCCCTCGTCACCGGGATCCCCGACGTCGAGACCCACGAGACGGCGACCCGCAATCCCCTGATCGTCCGCCAGCACACGATCGTCAACGCCTTCGCCGGCTACGAGAAGCTCTACTTCCTCGGCGGCAGCATGAACTGGGGCAATGTGCGCGGGCTGCTCGCGCACAACATCCCGGGCCTCGGCCTGTTCGAGGAAGGCAGCTACGACGCGGCCCGCGTCGACGTCTGGGGGATCTCGGATCTAGCGATGTTCGAGAAGGCCAATGCCGTGCTGCGCGAGATCAAGGAGCGGCCGTTCTTCGCCGTCATTCAGACCTCGGGGCACCACCGGCCCTACACCATTCCCAAGGACAACCGCGGCTTCGTCCGGCTGCCGGCGACACCGGAGCAACTGGCCGGCGCCGGTTTCCAGGAGCTCGACGAGTATAACTCCTACCGCTTCATGGATCACGCCCTCGGCGCCTTCTTCGCCGATGCACGCCGCGAGGCGTACTTCGACGACACGATCTTCATCCTGTTCGGGGACCACGGGCGCTTTGCCGCCTCCGAGAGCCTCGCCCGGGCGGAGGATGCGGTCGGCCTCACCCGGGTTCATGTGCCGGCAGTGATCTACGGCCGGCCCGTTCCGGGCGCGCCCCGCGAGATCGAGGCACCGGCCAGCGAGGTCGACGTCCTCCCGACGCTCGCCGCCCTCGCCGGCCTCCCCTATGTCAACACCACCCTCGGCCGCGACCTCCTCGACCCCCGCTTCGACGCCACCCGCTTCGCCTTCACCATCGCCGATCACTACACCGAGCCGAAGATCGGCCTCCTCACCGCCGGCGGCTATCTGAAGATGTCGGCCAAGGGCGGACCGGCCAGCTTCTTCGACCTGCGGGGCGACGTGCCCTCCGACATCGCCGGCCAGAACCCGGAGAAGACGCGCGCCCTCGCCCGGCAGTGCCGCGGCCTGTACGAGGCCTCCCGCTGGCTGATGTACCACAACGCGCCGCCCCCCGCCGGTCAGTAAGCGCTAACCCAAACTCGTGATTTTACCTGGAGCTGGACCTCGACCTAGACTTGGACTTGGACCTGGACTTGGAGGGCACACCCTTCCGTGAGCTGCCGCGCCTGGGTGCCTCCAGGAGCCATTCTCGCCGAGGTCCTTGCCAGACAGGGGCGTATCGCTCGAGCACGGGCGGACCCTCCAGGCC
>JAZDGE010000396.1:0-2156 GCA_043807175.1 Acidobacteriota bacterium | reverse complement strand
GCGACGGACCGCGGTGAGAAATGCGGGCTAGCGATTTCCTCGCAGCCTGGCGAGCGATCTGGCGATGCGGAGGCAGTGCTCGGCGGTCTCGGCAAGGAAGCGGCGCCCCGCGCGGCGCTCGGCGCCGCCGCGGGCAAGCTGCGCGAGCGCGGCGGCAAGGCGACGCAGAAAGCGCAGGTGCTGGCGCCCTAGATCGGCGGCGAGCCGGCGCCAGGGCCAGACCTCGACCACGATTTTGGCGAAGCAGAGCTCGCGCGCGGCGCTGAGACGCTTGTGGCCGTCAGCGACGATGTAGCGAGCGCCGAATCGCACCACCGAGATGGGCGGGAAGCAAGCTCCCTGCTCCATCGCGCTCTTGAGCTCGGCGACTCGGTCCGCGCGGTGCGTGACGTGGAGCAGGTCCACGACCTGAACGAGTGCAACCACTTGAGTCGGAAAGCGAGCCAGCACGGTGTCGAAAGGGTCCGCCATCGGTCGCCGAGGGTACCAGCGCGCCACTGTGCGTCAACCGGTTCGCCCCCGGTTGCCTGACGCGAGTTGACACCGGAGCCGTGTAGCGGCTAAATAAAACGATGAATGCGGAGTGCTTCTCGGGCAAGGTAGCGCTGGTGACGGGCAGCTCGCGCGGGATCGGCGCGGCGATCGCGCTCGCGTTCGCGCGCGCCGGCGCGGACCTGGTGATTAACTACCGGGTCGCGGGCAGCGCCTCGGCGGCGAAGGCCGAGCGAGTCTGCGAGGAGATCCACGCACTCGGGCGGCGGGCGGTGGCGGCGGCGGCCGACATCAGCGAGCGCGCCGCGGTGGTGAGGCTGGTGGCGGCGGCCGAGGAGAGCTTTGGCCGGCTGGACTTCCTCGTGCTCAACGCGGCGCGCGCGCCTTTCAAGCCGATCGAGCGCCTGCTCGAGCGGGATCTCCGACAGCTCGTCGACACCAACTTCCTCGGCAATGTGCTGTGCCTGCGCGAGGCGCTGCCGCTGCTCGAACGCTCGGCCGGCAAGGTCGTCTTCATCTCCGGGCTGGGCAGCCGTTTCTACGCCCCGGCCTACCCGCTCGGGAGCATGAAGGCGGCGATGGAAGCGGTGGTGCGGGACTGCGCCGAAAGCCTGCACGAGCGCGGCGTGGCAGTCAACGCGGTGTGTGGCGGTCTGGTGCGGACGGACTCCTACAAGGTGCTGCGGCAGTGGTGGGAAGGGATCGAGCGGGTGCGCGAGGACCAGCTCGTGACTGCCGAGGAGATCGCCGAGGTGGTGCTGTTCTTGTGCTCTCCGGCGGCAGGGGGAATTCGTGGCCAGACGATCGTGGTCGACCGCGGCCTCGGCAACCGGCTGATCCGCTAAAGCTCTGGCGAGGTTTCGCCTTAAACTGACGAGGCGAAGCTCGCAGTCGACAGTCGACAGTCGACAGTTTCCCCCGCACCCCACCCAGCAAACCCACCCTTCCGTCCCCCGCCCGAGTGCCTGACTGAAGAAGTTGACTCGTTCGTTCGGATCTTGCCCCGACCAGACGTCGAGAGCGGCAGGTTCGGGAATGGGCCGGCGTCGTCATAGAATGCTCCGGAGAGGTGGGCGCCGATGCAGAACCTGGTTGGCAAGGATCGCGTGCTGGCGGAGCTCGGCAAGGCGCTGGCGGAGACGCTGCGGATCGAGGAGAACGCGGTGCGACCGGTGAGCTCGATCGTGCGCGACCTCGGCGCTGACTCGCTCGATTTCCTCGATGTCAACTACCGGATCGAGCAGGCCTTCGGGATCAAGATGGCGCGCCAGCACTTCCTCGAGCATGTCGAGGAGATGTTCGGCGAGGGCACCGCGATCGACGAGAACGGGCGGCTCACCGAACGTGCACTTGCCCTCCTGCGCATCCGCTACCGCGAGGAGAACCTCCCCGACCTCGCCCGGGGCCTCGACATGGAGGCGGTCCCGGCGCTGATCACGGTGGAGACGATGGCGGCGGTTGTGCTCACGATTCTGGATACGCTCCCCGATCGCTGCGAGTGCGGCGAGGCCGCCTGGAAGAGCGATGACGGGGCGCACATTACCTGCGGAGGCTGCGCCGCCGCCGCCCAGCTCACCAACGGTGACGAGCTCACCCGGCAGTGGCTGGCCGAGGTGCAGCACCAGGCCGGGCTCGCTGCCGCGTAGCCGTCTAACCGGGGAAGG
>JAZDGE010000395.1:0-9576 GCA_043807175.1 Acidobacteriota bacterium | reverse complement strand
CCCCCCGTCCGGTTGGCGAACAGAGAAGTGAGCGACCCGCTCACGCACTACCAGGAGATCGTGATCACGACGGTCAAGGGGCAGCAGGTGATCTTGACGTCGACCTTGACCTTCGCCGCCGCGCCACCGGATGGGTCGATCTTGACCTTCACGCCAGCGGGAACCCGAACGCCGTATTGCGCCAGGAACTCATTGGCATTTCGTCTGGCTTCTTCGGCCTTCTTCTTGTCGGCTCGAATGGCGGCGAGCGCTTCAGAGAGCTTGGGTTGGGCCAGGAAGCGGGAGACCTCGGCACAGGCTTTCGATGACTCGCCCAAGTCCATCCGTTCGATGGGTGTTCCGGAGCTGGCTGCCGAACGGGATGTAAGGTTCGGCTCCTGGCCAAAGGCCGACGGCGCAGCAAGCGCCATGGACAGCACCGAGAGACCGGCAATTGATCTCAGGATTGCGTTTCTCATGTGTTTCCCCTTTCAATCCGCGTTAACAGCGGGTGAGGAAGGGGAATTCCGTTCCTCCACGACCATCTGGCGGTCCGCACCGGCGCAGCGCGGCTTGCCGACGCCGCATCCTCGACGTGGCCCACCGACTCGACTTCTTGCTGGGTCACCGACCCGCCCTACTACGACGCGATCCCCTACTCCGACCTCTCGGACTTCTTCTTCGTCTGGCTGAAGCGCGTGTTGGCAGGCTGGAAGCCTGCGCTACGGCTCCTCCACGGCCCCGGGGGCAGTCTGGAAGCCTGTGCTACCGGCGACGAGGCCGCCGGCCCCCCTCAGCGACATCGAGATCGATCTCAACCATGCCGTCGAAGGCGCTACTCGCGCGCCTGCCGGCGCGCGAGGGTGCGGGCGCGGCTGAAGAGGCGGCGATCGCCGGGGGCCTCGGCGCGGTAGAGCGAGATCAGCTCGCTGACCCGGTTCGCGCGGCGGGCATCGGCCTCGAGCGCGGTCAAGTACTTGACATTGCTGCGATTGGCGGCGAAGGCGCGGGTGAAGAGCTCGAAGGCGAGATCGTGGGCGCCGTGCTGGTGGCACACCCAGGCGAGCCGAGTGGTGGCACGCTCGGAAAGCCGCGGGGTGTTGCCGGCCACGACCTCGCGGGCGCGCCCGAGGGCGCCCTCGTCGAGCAATGTCTCGACGTACTGCGGCAGGAGCTGCTCGGGAACCGGCTCGCCCAGCTCGATCAGGGCCTCGATCTCGCGCCGCAAGGTCTCCGGCCCGAGCGAGCTGGCGCGCAGGCGCTGCTGCTGGGCGAGCGCGAACTGGTCGTCAGGGAAGTCGCCGAGATATGCCGCCAGCTCGGCGAGCGCGCGAGAGGTCTCGCCCATCCGCTCGTAAAGCCAGGCGAGGTCGCGCCTGACCTGGCGATGCTCGGCCACGAGCTCGAGCAGGATCGGCTCGGCGGCGGCGAGCTGGCCGAGCTGCGTGAGGCTCTTGCCGAGCCACAGCCGAGTGCGCCAGTTAGGCGCGATGTGCAGGCTCTCGGCGAAGGCCCCCTGGGCAGACAAGTAGTCCCGGCGCTGGTAGGCCACCCGGCCGGCGAGATAGTGGATGCGGGCGGAGGCCGGATAGAGCGCGAGGAGCTGCTCGGCGAGGTAGCGCGCCTCCTCCAGCCGCGCGCTGCGCAGCATCACCTCGAGCTCGAGGCCGCGGGTCTCGAGCGAGAGTGGGTCCTCGACCTGGAGGCGCTCAAGCAGGGCGCCGGCCTCGTCGAGTTGGCCCTCGCGCAAGGCATGCGCCAACCCCCGACGAAGCACAGCCACCAGCGCATCCGCCACCTCGTCCCTCCCTCGCCCGGCAGCGTAAGCCATTTGTTTGCTTGATGGAAGCGGCACTGTGCTAGATTCTCCCCGTGGCCGAGCGGCGAATCGGGGATCTCATCGACGTGCGGCGGCGCCCGATAGTGGTGCGTCTCGACGATCTCAATACGCCCGGCGCCGGCTGGATCAGTGAGGCGTTCTTCCTCACCGCCGAGCTGCAAGGCCATCTTGCCGCCCTGCGCCATGCGCTGGCGCAGCCGACTGGCTGCGGGATGTTCCTCATCGGCCACTACGGCGCCGGCAAGTCACACTTCCTCGCCTATCTCACTCAGCAGCTCGCCGCCGGCGCGTGGCTTCCCGATGCGCCCCATGTGGTGCCGCTTTCCCTGCTCAACTTCCGCGCCGAGGTCCCGCTCGAAGACGTCATCCTGCAGGCGCTCGGCGCCGTCCCTTCGAATGCCGATCGGCGCGAGCTCTGGGAGGCGATCGAGGGGCGCTTCCCCCGTGGCCTCTTCCTGCTCCTCGACGAGCTCTCGGAGTTTCTGCGCTCCAAGCCCACCCGCCAGGCGTTCAACGAGGACGTCCGCTTTCTCCAGTTCCTCGGCGAACGGGCGGGCGGCTGCCGGCTCTTCGTGCTCGCCGCGATGCAGGAGCAGATCGAGCACCTGGGCGCGCTCGACAGCGCCCTCTACCGCAAGATCAAGGACCGCTACCGGGTGCGCTTCCTGCTCACGCCCGCGCATGTACGCGACCTCGTGAGCCATCATCTGCTCGAAAAGAAGCCCGGCTATGCCGATGCGGTGGCCGAGCTCGCCCGCGAGGCGGCGCAGGCGCTGCCCGGCGCGACGGTGGACTGGCAGGCATTCCAGGAGGTCTACCCACTCCACCCCGCGACCCTCGAGCTGCTCGAGGAGGTGCGCGACATCTTCTCCCAGGCGCGAGGCATCGTCGACTTCATTGTGACGAGGCTGGCCGGCGACCCGGCGCGCGGCGCCGCCCCGTTCCTCGAACGCCCCTGGGGCGAGGTGCTGGCGCCCGATGCGATCGTCGATCACTTCGGCGACCTGCTCGAGCTCCAACCCGAGCTGGTCCCAATCGCCCAGAAGGTGCTGGCCTACTACCGCGGAGCGATGGCGCAGCTCTTCGCCACCGAGGCGCAGACTGCGCTCGCCTGGCGGCTGCTCAAGCTGCTCGTGCTCGTGCACCTCTCGCCCCGCCGCCAGGGCCTGACCGCGGCCGAGGCGGCGAGCTGGCTGCTGCTGCGCACGACCAGCGCGGCCCCGGCCAAGAATGTGCAGATCGCGGCCCGGCTCCTCGCCACCCTGGCCGCCGAGGGCCGCTATGTCCGCGAGGAAGGTGGGCAGTACCGGCTCGATCTCGCGGACGAGGGGAGCGAGCAGCTCGATCGCCTGCTCCGGCGCGAGGTCAAGGAGCTGGGCGAGCTGGCCGACGAGGCGGCCTGGGAGGCGCTCGTTCCCCTGCTCGAGGACGAGGCCTTCAACCCGCTCGCTCTGCCGCGCGATCGCTGGCAGGAGCGGACCCTACGCTGGCGTCTCCACGAACGCTCTTGGTCGGTGTATCTCGGCAGCGGCTTTCCACCCCAAAAGGAGGGTCCGGCGCTGTGCATCCGCCTGCCCTGGGGAGACTCCGGCGCCGCGCCCGGCCTCGCCACCTTGCAGCCCTCGCCCGTGCTGCTGACCCCGGCGCTGCTGGAGCTGGCCGCACTCGGGCGGGTGTGCGGCGGGGCGCTCGCGCCCGAGCTGCGCAAGCTCATCGACAGACGCATCCAGGAACGGCGGCCCGCACTCGCCACCGCGGTCCGGGCGGCCTTCCTCGAGGCCCAGCTCAGCGCGCCCAGCGGCGAGCAGGCGACTCATCCGCTGGTCAAGACCGCGACCACCTCCGAGTGGCTCGACGGCCTGGCCGAGTGGCTGCTGCGGCGCCTCTACCCCTCCTTCGAGAAGTTCGCCCCCGCCGGCGGACCGCTTCCCAAGGAGGCCTACCGCCAGCTTGCCCGCGCCGCCCGCAAGGGCGACCCCGGCGAGTACGAGGTCGAGGCCTTCGTCAAGCTCGCCCGCGAGGCCTACCTGGTGCCGATGGGCCTGCTGCGCCGGCAGGGCATGGCCTATGTGCCGCCGCCCAGGATAGAGTCTCACGAGCTCGTCCGCCTGCTGATGCCGCTGGTCGCCCAGCAGGTCGCGCCACCGGTCGTCTACGAGCACCTTGCCGCCTCCGAGTACGGCCTCGTCCCCGACCAGATCCATGTCCTCCTCGTCTTCCTGGTGCTGCGCGGCGACATCGACCTGCTCAAGGACCGGCGCTCCTATCGCGAGCTGTTCGAGACCATGCCGCTGCCGATTCAGTACGACCGCGTGGTCGCCGGACGGGGCCTGCCCGCCGGCCAAATCAAGGCGCTCGAGGACCTCTGCCGCGGTCTCGACATCCGCCAGCCCAAGCAATGGACCGCCGGCACCCAGCGCGAGACCGTGGCCCGGCTGCGGACCCTCGCCACCGAGGAGCGCAATCGCCTTCATCGGCTGCAGCTCGCGGTCGAGCAGACCGGCGGCCTCGCGCGCCTCGCCGAGCGCGCGCGCTCGCTCGCTGGGGACTGGGCCGCCCTCGATCACGGCGAGGACGAGCTCGCGGGCCTACAGCACTTTCTCTACACGATTGGCGACCCGGCCGCGTTCCTGCCGCGCGCCGCCGAGCTGCGCGGCGCCGCCGAGAAGATCCAGCAGGCCGCCGCCGAGGCCAAGCGCCTGCGCTACCTCCTCGCCCACCCGGCGCTGGCCACCTGGGACGACCCCGCCTTCTTGACCCGGCGCGCGGAGCTCGACAGCGCCAGCCCAGACAGCCTTGCCGCCCTCGAGGAGTGGCTGCAAGACGCCGCCCAGGCCTATGGCGCCTACACCGCCGACTACCACCGCCGGCACCTGCAGTGGTGGCAGGCGGTGGGCGAGGATCCGATCTGGGCCTGGCAGCCGCCGCCGCTTGCCAGCAGCCGCCATGTCGGCCTGGCCGACAGCGTGGCAGCCTTCGACGAGGTCCACCGGCGGGCCGCGGCGCAGCGCTGCCGGGCGAGCAGCATGGAGCTGACCTTCCAGCCGCGCTGCTCCTGCGGCTTCGACGGCCAGCGAGCGCCGCTCGAGGCCGAGCTGATCCGACTGGGCGAGCTTAAGGGACAGATCGAGGCCGGTGTGAGCGCCTTCTTCGCCCAGGAGGCGGTGCGCTCGCAGATGCGGCGTTGGCCCACTCAGGGCGCCGAGCTCAACGACACCACGATCGCCTATCTCGATGGCCGCGCGGCCGCGCCGCAGGTCGCCGACGTCGCCCTGCTCGACCGCCACCTCGCCGGCATGGAGCTCGTCAAGGAGGTCGACGGCGGCGCGCTGCTGGCCTCGCTGGCCGGGCGAGCATGGAAGCGCGGCGAGCTGCTGGCGGCGCTCTCTCGCGAGCTCGAGCGGCACGGCTCGGCGCGCCTCCGCCTGCGCGCTCCGGTCCCGGCGCGACCGGGCGAGGACGTGTTGGGCTGGTGCGCCGAGCAGTCACTGAGACACCGTCTCATTTTGCCGGCCTCGCTCACGCCTCACCTGGCGGCGGTCGCCGGCGCCCTCAAGCCCGAGTGGGTCAGCCCGGCGACACTCGCGCACCTCGATGAGCTGCGCCTTGGCAAGGCAATCGAGGACCGCATCCTGGGTTGGCTGCTCGAGGGCCTACTGCCGCCTCCGGCAGGAACCCCGGCCTCACCCCTGGTAGCGGCCGCCGGCGAGCTGCTGGCACCGAGCTCGCCGCGGTCGGCCGCCGAGCTCGCCAAGGTCGTTCGCAACCTCTACGTTGCGCACGAGCGGTTGTGGCCGCTCGCCGGAGAGCGCTGGCTCGAGCGCCTCGCCGCGGCGGCCGAGGCGCCGGTGCTGGACGCCCTGCCCCCGATCGCCGCGGCGCTCGCCGAGCGCGAGTCGGCGCAGTGGCTGGTCGTGGACTGCCTCGGTCTGCCGCTGCTTGGCGCGCTCGAGGAAGCCGTCGCGCAGGCGCTCGACGGCTGGAAGCCCGCCGCGCTGACCTTCGCGCAGGTCGGCCGCGAGACCACCACCGGCGGCTGGCTCACCGCGCTCGCCGCGAGCGGCGTCAACCACCCATTGGAGAAGGTCAACGCCGTCGACCGCCTGATTCACGAGCGCTCTCTTCCCTTCTCGGACCTCGTGCGCGTCGCCGCCGCCGAGCTCGCCGCGGCGCTGCGGGTGGTGCGCCGCCGGCTCGATCCCACGCGCCCGCTGCTCGTCTTCGCCGACCACGGCTTCCGCATCTCGCCCGACGGCCGCCACCTCGTCCACGGCGGCCCCTCCACCCTCGAGCGCACCGTCCCCCTGCTCGAGCTCGCCCCGAGATAGCCCGCGAGGGACCACCGGCGGCCAGGACGCCGTAGCCGGGTGTCTTTCTCCAACGCCCCTCGGACGTTTACAGGTTGAAGAACTTCACCAACAGAGCGGATGCTCTGCCCTGCCTTCGGGCAAGCCCCGGGTGGGTGGGTTTACTGGGTGGGGTGTGGGGGAAACTGTCGGCTGTCAACTGTCGGCTCGAGGCTCCGCCAGCACCAACCAGCCAGCGGCAACAACCCAAACGACCGACAAGCAGCAGCCTCTCGACGGTTTGAGGCGGAGCCTCGCTGCTAGCCCCGCTTGAGGCGGGCGAGCTCCTCGCTCAGTTGGCGAATCCGGCGTGACAGTTGCTGCAGCACACGGTAGGCTAGCGAAGGATCCTCGTGGACCTTGCGGAGAAAGCCGGCCCGGTCGATGCTGAGCAGGCGTACCTCGCCGGCCGCGCGCACGGTGGCGGACCTCACCTCGCGCTCGAAGATCGCCATCTCGCCGAACACGTCCCCGGCCGTGAGCCGGGCGATGCTCACGTCGCGACCATCGATGCGGCGGCTGACGTCCACCGCGCCCTTCTGGATCACGAACATCCGGTCGCCGGTCTCGCCTTCCTTGATGATGACCTCGCCATCGGGGTAGCTCTTGCCGAGTGCTTCGGATTCCAAGTCCCTGTCCTCCTCTCGAAGGGTCTATGCCGACTCCACCGGGGCACGCGCGGCCCTTCGCCGGGGCCAAGGACGCAGCGCCGCCAGATGGGCGACGAAAAGGCGCACCAGGAAAGCGGGGTGGAGGGTCCTGACCAGGATCGCGCGGTAGGTCGAGCTGCCGGTGAACGTGTCCCAGAGGACGGCGCTCATCCGGCGCGCCTTGCCGGGCCGCCGCGCCTCGGCGTTCGCGAGACGGACGACCGCGGCGCAGGAGAAGCGCCAGTGCTGCATCAGATGCACCACCTTGAAGACGACCTTGCCGAGTGAGTTGTCGAGCGCCACCCGACGGCAGTGCGGCCAGTAGTGCCGCTTGAAGTCGGCCATCGACACGCCTGAGAAGACGGCGGTTCGGGCAGCCGCCTTGGCCGAGCGGTAGGCGGCGCCGATGCCGTCCTTGTAGAGGCGGGAGACGCCGGCATCGCCGATCAGTACGACCCGGTCGGCGAACGGATGCCGCGCCGGCGCGAAGTACATCCGCGGCGAGCAGTGACAGGTGTCGTGCGGGGGCGTCCAATCGCGCGGAAAACAGGCGCGCACGACCGGGTGGGCGAAGAAGGAGTCGACCAGCTCCTTGTCGATCTCGCGACCGAGCATGCACATCGTCACATAATCGCCCTTCGGGATCAGGGCCGCGAAGTCGAGGCGCGGCAGGTCGAGGAGGAAGACATGCATCGAGCTGCCAAAGAGCGACCGCACACCCTCGGCGCCAAACTGCAGCTCGGTGATGTAGGTCTTGACCGTGGCCGGCCTCCGGTAGGCGAAACCAAGCTCCTCGAAAAGCTTGAGATCGGATGAATTGACGCCGACGGCGCCGACCAGCAGGTCGTAGGTGCGCGGCGGCAGGGCGCCGATCTGCACCTCGGGCCGTCCTTCGTTCCACCGCACCTGGCTCACCCGGGCGCAGTAGTACGAGGCCCCCTTGGCGAGAGCGAGCTTGAGCAGGTGGGCATCGAAGCTCTCCCACCTGCCGCTCTCGGAGCCCTTCGGTCCTCCGCCGCGGTGGACCGCGGCGATGCGCATCTCGCGCGAAGGCGTCTCGATGTGGGACGTCCCGGCAGCGGTGTGGAGAACGTAGGAGTCCAGTCCGCGCTGGACCACGCTGTCCGGCGGCTCGATCCCCTCCAGGGCGAGGCTCTCGACGAGCGACTCGGAGACGATGCCGCCGCACATGTTGCAACTGGCCGGGCCGGCGCCCCAGAAGTCCCGCGGGTCATAGATGTCGACATGAAGCGAGCGGCCCGTGCGCTCGGCGAACAGGAGCAGGAAGTAGCTGAAGAACGACCCTGCCGGACCACCGCCGATCACCGCGATGCGGGCGCCATCCTCGAGGACGAGGCTCGCACTGCTCGGCTGGCTCATGCACCCCCCCGCGGTGGCGATGGACCCGCCGACGCCGCTCGCCGCACGCCCGCTCGGCCTCGCTGCCCGAGCCCCGGGATTCGCGATCCCGGAAGGAACGCCGCCGGCACCGGAAACGCTGCCCCTCGCGCCGGCTCGCGGCAACGCCGCGGATCCCCAAGCCACCTCGGTCCAAGGCTATCACGATGCAATCTTGACCGCGAGAGGAGCCCGGTCGAAAATGTCCAACCGCCCGTGGCGGCGGGCGCCGGAGCGAGCGCACGAGGAAGGTGACAGAGGAGGAGATGGAGACTGAATCTGCCGCAACCGTACGACCGACAAAGCTCCTGCTCTTCAGTGGGTCGCTGGTGCCGTCGCTCGTCGCCGGGGCGTTGGCCTGGAGCGAGGGCAGCTTTTCGTTAGCCGTCTTCATGCTCCTCCTCCTCGGGGTGCTGCTCGGCCAGACTGGGGGGGACTACGCCTACTACTACCTCACCAACGAGTACTCCAGTCGGCGGGGGGAGCAGGCGAGCGTGTTACCTCCCTTGCGTCCGCTGCTCGCCGAGACGCACCTGCGGGGCCGGGGGCTACTGGTCGCGGGCGGGCTGTGTCTGCTTGCGGATCTCGTGCTGGCCATTTACTTCACCTTCAAGGCCGGCGTCCTTGTGGTCGCGCTGGCGATGGCGGGGGGGTTGCTCGCCCTTCTCTTCGCCCCCTTGGTTCGGTTGGGCCTGCGCGAGGTCGCAGTCTTCCTCGCCTTTGGCCCTCTGCCCGTCATCGGCGTTCACTACGTCCTTACTGGGAGGGTGTCGCTCGAGGCCCTGGCGGCGTCGGCGCCGTTGGGTCTGTGGGTTGCAGTCATCGGCCACTTCAAGGGGGCGTACCAGCAGTTGATGCCGGAGTGCCCCTCGGCCAGGAGGCTGACGCTCGGCGAGCGCAAGGTCACCGTCCTGTACGTTCTCGCGTACATGAGCCTAATGGGCGGGGTGGCGGCGCGGCTCATGCCGGTCGCGACGCTGCTCGCGCTGGCGACAATCCCGTTTGCCATTGGCACGGTGAGGGTCATGAGGAGGCGCTCGGGGCCGACCGCCGACTACTTTCTGGCGACGGTGTGGTCGATCATCACGCTGCTTTCAGGCGGCTTGCTGATGGCCGCCGGGTATGTGATCCCTCTCGTGGGAACCGCGGCGGCAACCTCACCCTGACGCTTCAGCCCCTTTGAATCCGAGAGCCCCGCTTTCCCACCATCACCTGGGAGCCTGTCGGAGAAATCGGGTGTGGACGCGTTGCGAGCGCCGCGGGGCGAGATGCAAGGCGCCGCGGCGAAGGCGATGCGGCCCTACGGTTCCAGCCGCGGTAACGCCGCAGATCACCCCGCGTCGCCGCAACCCGAAGGACGCAG
>JAZDGE010000394.1:0-10802 GCA_043807175.1 Acidobacteriota bacterium | reverse complement strand
GGCCAGCCGGCCGTTGATCTCCTCGGTCATCCCGGCGGCGAAGTAGTCGTCCTCGGGGGCGCCCAGGTTCTCAAAGGGCAAGACCACGATGCGGGCGTTTGCGGGCGCGTAGGCGGGCTCAGGCGTCCGCAGTTGCGAGGCGGCAAACAAGACGGCCGCCGCCGCCAACGCAGTGGCGCCGAGGAAGGCGTACGGCGCCCGCCAGGGAAAACCTCGCCGCGTGGGCACAGCTCTAACCGCAGCCCTGACAGGTACCTCGTCGCGCGCTGAGTGCTCCGCTTGGGGGATGGAAATGTCCCGGTTCGTGCTCTCGGCGGGGCCCTCGGGCGCTGCTGCCGGGCTGGCAGGAGCGGCGAGACGGTCCGGACAAGCGGGGGGGGCATGGTCGATCGGGACGACCGGCGCCACCAGCCGGTACCCGCGTTTCGGGATCGTCTCGATGAACTCGGGCTGTTGTGAGCTGTCGCCGAGCAGCTCACGCAGCTCGAACACCGCTCGGCTGAGGGCGGAGTCGGCGATAAACTCCTTGGCCCAGACGGCGTCGATGAGCTCTTCCTTGGAGACCACCTCGCCGTCGCGCTTGGCGAGGAACACGAGTACATCCATTACCTTGGGGCGCACGTGAAGGCACTTCTCTCCCCGCGACAGAAGGTTCAGGCTTGGATCCGCCCCCCAGTCGCCCAGGAAAAAGGCCCCATTCATTGGAGGCTCCCCACGCGTGCCTCGACGCAGCTCTATCTACGATAGAAAGGCGCGAAGGTTTCTGCGACGAGGTGGTGTGAGCATATCTTTTCGCGTGAATTGGCCGGGTCACGGCGCCGGTGGGGTGGTGGCCTGCCCCGGCCCCTCACTCGACCGCTGCAGCCCGGGGACGCAGACATCGGCGCTGGAAACCCTCCCCGGTGGCTCAAATCTCAAAACCCACAGTTGTTGGCGACAAGGAGGTTGACCTCGCGGGCGGTCGGCCCGGTTGGGCAGGCGGGGCGCTCGGGGAGCCCTGCCTGGTGCAGCGCCTCGTGGATGAGGAGCCCCGCCGCGGTGGGCGCCTCAAGGTCACCGAAGGCCTGGCACAGCCGCGTCCGCGAGCCGCCAAGCGAGGTAAACGCCGCGGCGCCGGCATTGCAGAGGCTGGCGTCTCCCGGGTACAAATAGGAGGAGGCTGCCAATACCCGCATGGGATCGGCGCCGAGCGGGGCGAAGAGGGATCGGCAGCTCGCTGAGCTCCGGAGCTTCGCAGTCGCGATGCGGAAGCTGGCGGCTAGGAGCCTGTCGGAGAAATCGGGTGTGGTCGCGTTGCGAGGGCCGCGGGGCGAGATGCAAGGCGCCGCGGCGAAGGCGATGCGGCCCCATCGGTGAGCCGCGGCAACGTCGCAGATCGCCCCGCGCCGCCGCAACCCGAAGGGCGCAGGAGACTTGCGATCCTGGAACCACAATCTCCGGAATCTGCGAACCCGAATGTTGGCGCACGCTTCATTGGCCGCCTTTGTCGCAGCAAGTCCCCTGCGCGCGGCCCGCACCATTTCTCCGACAGGCTCCTAGGTGAGGCCGGCATTCCTGCGCGTGCGAACCCGAAAACGGGGTGATGGCGATGGCGGAAAAAAAGCGTTCCACCCTGCTGCCCATTTCAGGGTGGGCCTAGAGGAGAAAAAGGATGACGCGTGGCCGAGTTTCTCTAGAACCCAGCGCAGGGTTAGAATCGGCCCCGCCAGTGAGAATGTCCTTGAACCACGCTTCCCTCACGACTGAAAAGCGGTTGAATTCCGCTTGAATCGCCGGCCCTGGAGGCCTGGCCCGTTGGCCTGGGGCAGTGGCGAGGGGTAGCGGCGGGCGGCTAAGTACTCCCGACCGGAAATACGGTGACGCACCGCGAACGCCGATGCGCCGTGCCCGCAAGGCGCGCGACCGAGGCGTATCGGCAGGTGATACGCCGCAGGGAGCGCAACGCCGCGGGCGCGGATGCAGCGGCGTTCGAATGCTATCGTATTTCGGGCCGCGAGTACTGAGGGCCGCGTTTCTTGCTTGACAGTGGCGGGTGAGCGGCTATGCTCGGCGGCGCGCCGGCTGCCGGGCGAGGCGAAGGCGCAAACGCGAGCCCGTGAGGGCCGCCAGGTGGAGTGCGAGGGAGGGAATCGGCAATGGATGTCAAGGAAGCACTGACGATCGCCATTGGCTACGAGCACCAGGTTCGCGATCACTACTCCCTTGGGGCGGAGCAAATCCTCGACCCGAAGGGCAAGCGGGTGTTCGAGACGCTCGCCAAGGAGGAGCAGGGGCATGTGGCGTACCTCGAGAGCCGCCTGCTCGAGTGGACGCGCACTGGCGCCATCCAGCCTCCCGAGCTGAGGACGATCCTGCCGCCGCCCGAGTGGGTGGCGCAGGCCAAGGAGAGGTTTGAGCAGGGGCAGGAGAAGGACCTTCCAGTGAACCTGGAGCTCGATCTCCTCAAGGTGGCGCTCGACCTCGAGCGAAAGACGAGTGCCTTCTACGAGGAGCTGGTCAACACCCTGCCCGGCGGGGATCGCGCGATGTTTTCACGCTTTCTGGAGATCGAGCAGGGCCACGTGCTGATCGTCCAGGCCGAGATCGACGCCCTGGCCGGCCACGGCCACTGGTTCGACTTCATGGAGTTCCAGCTCGAGGCCGGCTAGGCGCAGTCTCACCGAGCCGATCAGATTCTGGGCTCGGCTGTTCGTGCGCCTACGCAGGCGTGGCGCGCCAAGAAAGTCGAGGTCCAAGTCCAGCTCCAAGTCCAGGTCAAAGGCGGGGCAGACAGCGCCCGGCCGGTCGGGGCCGGCATGCCGCTGCTGGCGGACCACCCGGTTGCTTCTCGATTGCGGTTGCGGGTAAATTGGCCCCTGCAGCAGGAAGGGGGCTCTCGTGAAGCATGGTGTTTCGCTTGCTCTCGCCTTGATCTCTGTAGTTTCTTCGGCTGCCGCCCTCGCGAAGGACAAGGCGCCCTACCAGTGGCCGGCGCCTCCCGAGCCCGGCGCGATCGAGAAGGCGAAGGCGATGAAGAGCGAGTCCGGCCTGGTGATTGTCGAGCGCCACTGCACCATCGTCCTTCATAGCTACGACGCGCTGCCGATGGGCACCACGCGGGAGGAGCTCATTCGCTTCCTCGTCGTCAGCGAGGACGGCGTGCGCAACGCGAGCGTCGAGGTGAACGGCGACCCGGAGGCCAAGATCGCTTATGTGGAGGGCCGCACGGTCGCCCCGGACGGCACGGTCACCGAGGTGACGGAGGCGCACGACATCAACCGGGTTGACGTCGCCTCGTTCAAGAAGAAGATCGTGACCAGCCTCGCCACCGTCTCGTTTCCGGCGCCCGCCATCGGGTCGCTGCTCGATCTCCATTTTCAGACCACCACCGAGGGCCCGATGATCTCGTTCGTCCTGCCCCTGGGCTACAGCGCCACCCCTTCTCTGGCGATGGACTTCGACGTGACCATCAAGGGCGGCTTTCAGGGCATTGGATGGGCCGCACTCACGATCGGCGACACCCAAGGGGTTACGCGGCTGGAGTACAACGGCACCGGGCCACTGCGCGTCCACGTGAAGCCGTTCAAGCCGGCCCGCCGTCTGCCGTTCGATCCTCCCGCCCACCAACTAGAGCCGACCTTGCTGTGCTACCTGGACCTCACGTCGGTCCGGGTTAAGGATCCGGCGGCCGGGGTCGCCTTCCAAGTTGCCTTTGATGTCAACACGCGCGGCCGCATCGTCGGCGTCACGTTCCCGTCCGACTCGCACCGCGAGTACTGGGGAAAGTACCTGGCGGACGACACCAAGCAGAACGCGGAGTTCCTCCGGCGCGCGGGCACGGCTGCCGCGCTTGACGTGGCGGCGGCCGCACCCGCAGACCTGCCAGTCGAGGAGCGGGTGGCTCGCCTGTACCGTCTCGCCCAGGAGAAGATGGTCTACAACCCCGACGCAGAATCGATCAGCACGCTCGCCGACATGATGAGGAAGGGGATGCGCGAGCGCTGGCAAGGGACGCTCCTGCTCTCCTACCTGCTGACCAGGGCAGGGATCCCTCACCAGCTCGGGGTCGTTGCCAACCGCTACGAGGTTCGCTTCTCGCCGGTCGTCCGCAACGAGTACCTGTTCAGCTTCGAGAAGGTGATCATGCTGGCCGCCGAGACCAAGGAGCTGTTCCTTATGCCCGGCATCCTCGGCCTGCCGTTCGCCTGCTTGCCGGTCGGTTACCAGGACTCGGTGGCGTTCTTTCCCAAGAGCGAGAAGGACGTGACCTACGTCTTCACGCCCTTCAACGCGAGCGGCCCCGACGCGACAACCTGCCGCTACGATCTCGAGCTCGATACCGCCGGCGACCTGGCCGGGACGATGACGGTGATCGAGACCGGCATCCCCAGCCTGCCGTTCTTCGGCTGGAACCTGTACCGCGAGTTCAGGAAAGCCCACCCGAACAAGGACGACAAGAAGGCGGGCGCGACCGGGGAGAAGGAGAAGCAGGCCGACCTCGACCGGGCCATTGGCGACGAAATGGAGGTGCCGGGGAACAAGCTGCAGTTGGACGAGTTTAGGCTGGTTTCCTCGCCGCGCACCTCGGCACAGCCGCTCGAGCTCTCCTGTAAGGCACGCGGCAAGGGGATGGCGCAGCCGGCACAGGACACCTGGCTCCTCTACGCAAGCCCGGTCCTCGCGGGGTACGTGAGCCCGTTCACCGACGAGAGGCGGCGGACGCCGGTCTGGTACTACCAGTCGGGCCACATGATCACCGAGGGCGACATCACGCTGCCCGCCGGCGCCAGCGTGGTCGAGCTACCGCCACCGGTCGAGCTAGGCGGTCCGGGCGGCGCGAAGGCGACGTGCAAGGTGGAGCAGGCTGAGAAGGATGGGAGGACGATCATCCGCACGCGGCTGGAGCTCGACCACCCGCTCGTCGTCGGCACCGAGAGCTACGCGGCCTTTCGCACGTTCCAGGCGGAGCTCGTCAGGCTGTCGCAGCAGCGCTGCATCATCAGGATGCCTGCCGGCCAGGAGCTGGAGTAGCCGGTGATGCGCGAGCAAAGCGCGGTCAATACCCGATTGGTTGCAGCCGACGGCTCCCCGGCCCGCCCGGGAGTACCAAGCATCCTCTTGGTTGTCGCGAGCTTGATCATGTGCCCGTGGGTTCTTGCGCTGGGCAAGCCAGACTGGGCCAAGCCGTACCTCACCTTGCCGACCCCCACCGGCGCCTACATTGCGCGCAACGACGGCTGGGTGGTGGTGTACGGCGAGATCGAGCTCGCCCTCCGCACGGAGCGCTCCATCGAGATGCGCCACCGGTTCGTGCTCGAGAACCTCGCCGACCGCGACGAGACCTTCAACCTGACGATAGCCTACGACGAGGGCCAGCAAGAGCTGGCGGACCTCGCCCTCAACGTGCAGCGGACGCTATGGCATGAGATCAACCTCAACCGCACGGCGGTCAAGGCGTCAGTGAAGGAGAGCAGCCAGGTGGTGATCGCGAGTGCCGAGAAGATCGCGCCCCACCGCCGCGTCGTGCTCGAGTACACCCTCGCCGATCGGCTCGGCTTCAACCCCTGGGCGTTCGCCTTCATCCCACGCCCGGAGCCGATCGCCGCCATGCGGGTCTTCCTCGCCCCCGACGCGGCCGCCCGCGGCCTGCGGCTCGAGCTGCGGCTGCCGGGAGGCGGTGCCCCGCCGCCGGCGCTCGCTCTCGGTGAGGACGGCGGCTGGACGGTGAGTGCGGTCCCTGCCTGGTCGCGCATAACCGGCAAGAACCTGCTCTACCAGCCGGCGTGGAGCGATCTCTACCCGTACTTCCTTGCCCATCAGTCGGCCTCGGTTGCCGCCTCCTTTCCCGCCTACGCGGCGCACTACCGCAAGGCCTGGGACGAGCGCGCGAAGGAGATTGACAGCGCCCAGGTGCGGGAGAAGGTAGCGGCGCTGGCGAACGGCGCCACCGGGCCGCGTGCAGTCGCCGTTCGCCTCGGGAGCTTCGTGCAGCACGAGATCCAGTACGACGATTCCAACGCCAAGTCGATGGACTCCTGGCTGCCCCTCGCAACCCAGGAGACGCTGCGCTCGGGGCGGGCCGACTGCAAGGCCAAGGTGATGCTGATGCAGGCGCTGCTGGCTGCCGCGGGAATCGAGAGCGTGCCGGTGCTCATGCGCAATGGGAGCGACTACTACGCGTGGGGAGCGGCGCCCGGCACTGCCTTCTTCAACCACGTGGTGCTGGCCGTACACCTGCAGGATGGCGGCTCGCCGCCGCCGGCGACCCTGATCGAGGGTCCGGCCAAGGGGTGGGTACTGTTCGATCCGACCGTCACCACGGCGGCGTTTGGCAGCGCCGTGCCCGGGTTTGAGGGGGTGCCGGCGCTGTTCATGGGCGAGGCCACCGAGCCGGTGTTCACGATTCACACCCTGCCGCCCTCGGCCTACTCGACCCGAATCGACATCCGGCTCGCGCTCTCCGACAAGGGCGCCGCGCGCGGGCAGGTCGAGATGGTCGACAACGGCCAGTCGCCGCTGCTCGGCCAGCTCCTGCTGATCGGCGGCGCGGACGACCGCAAGCGCAGGGTCGTCGAGACGCTGGCCGGGCAGGTCAACCAGATCCAGGTGCTGGAGTGCCTGGTGAAGCGCGCCGGGGAAACGCCAAGCGGCGGGTCCGAGCTGCACCTCGTCTTCAGCGCCCCCACTGGGCTGCAAGAGATGAGCAGCTCGGCGCTGCTCGACAGCCCGCTCGCGGTGGCCGCGTTGCTTGCCGGCCTGCCTTGCGGCTTTAGGCCCGGCGTGCCGCCGAAGCCCGACGATGCCGCGGCGATCGAGCCCCCCTGGGACGCACGCCTGAACGCCAGCGGCCTCATGATCGTGGTGGACGTCGACGTGACCCTCTCCCTGCCCGCGCGGTTCACATGGACGCCGCCGGCGCGGCGCCAGGAGGACCACCCATGGGTGAAGCTCGAGAGCGGCTGGGCGGCGGCCGGCGGTCACGACTGGAAGGGAACCCTGCACCTCGAAATACCGCGTGGCCAGTGGCCCGCCGCCGAGCGCAAGGCCCGCCTCAAGCTGATGGACGAGCTGCTGTCCGGCCTCTACAACCCCGTCGTCTTGAGCAAGGCCCCACCGCAAGGGTAGCGGGCGCCAACTCGTGCTTTGCAGCCTCCGGGAGGTCCTGGAACGCTCGGAGAAGATCCTGCAGAACCGCACTCATCGCACCTCCCCTTCCTCAATATCGGCCCTGGGCGTCAGGCTTGCAAAGGCGCTCGTGGGGTTGCCTGACGCTCGCGGTAAGCTGCGGCGCCGATTGACGTTGCGTTGGCTGCATAGACAGGCCACTACCGACAGGGTGTCTGCCAAACAGCAGGGCGAGAGGCGCCGGCAGCTTCACCGCGCTGTTGGGCTGCTGGCCTTACGCCGCCAGTAGGATGGGCGCCGTCTGTGGTGTGCGACCGCGACAACCTGAATGGCTTTCTCGTGTACGCGAAAGATGATGCTGAACGGATACTGCTGAACGACCACGCGACGGGTGCCGGCCTCAAATAACGGCCACGCCTCGGGACGATCTGCAAGGAGTCGCACGGATTGCTCAACCGCGTTGAGGAAGCCCGAGGCCGCAGCCTCGCTGCGCTCGAGGTACCACTCGTAGGCTTCGTCCAGCTCCTGCGCCGCCTGGCGGATGAACTCAACGCGCGCGCGGTCCACTGGCTCTCGCGCGAAGCTCGTCCCGGAGCACTTCCCAAGGAACGACCTCGGCTTCGCCGGCTTCGAGAGCCTCGATGCGCTTGGCAACCTCCCTCCGCCACGCTTTCTCTACTGCCGGGTCAGGCCGGCTCACGAGGGAGTCGAACAGGGCACGTGCGATCTCTGCCCGATCGGCCTCTGAAAGGTCAAGTGCCAGGGTGAGAACGGCATCAGCCTTCCTGCTCATGCCACGAGTCTACACCCACCCGCCCCCGGCAACCCAACGCCGCCGCTAAGCTGCACGGCGGGTGACGTTCAGGGCCGGCGCATAGCACCAGCCGCGGCGAAGGCGCACACGCCAAGCGAGCAGGCCGAGAGCCGTGTCAACTTGAATGTCTGGTTGAACTGAAGCCGCCTGCCGTGGATGGGCGGGTGCTGCCAGCTAGGTCCTGTCATGCGTGGTCCCCGGCCTTCCATCCGGTCCTATCTTCGGGCTGAGGCGCTGGTGATTCAAGTACGGCCGGCCTCCGCGATGGCAAAAGCGGGCCGTGCATGTCGCCCATCGGCTGACAAGCGCCACGCCCGATGCTCCCGTCGGCTCGTTTCGCACGAAGTCCATTGAAATTCCAATTAGCACGCCCCGTGCCAGATGCGGGACTCAGTTCAACCCCTGGTTTTGTCGCGGGTGCGCTGCCGTCATGAGTGCGCTGCCGGCCATCACACCGCGCTCGATCAGCCGTCTCAACCTGACCCGCGACAAGAACGCCTAATGCATATTTCGCGCGGTTGAGGTAGAAGTAATTGCCGGCGCGGCAGTTGGCACGCTCGAGGCGGGTGCGGCTCCGGCCGAGAGGTGCGCGTATTCATTGCGATGAGTGTAGCGGCAGTGGAGAGGAGCTGTCGATTCGGGGAGCGGTCGATGGCTGCCTGGGCCAGGAGGCAAGCCGCGGGCTGCAGCCTTGGAGTGCGGCAGCCGTGCTGCAGTCTTGTCTCGGCCGCGAGCCAGGCTCGCGCTCAGGGTGGCCGGCACTGCAACGTGGCAGCGCTGCAGCGCGCCAGCATGGCTTGCGCACTCCACCCCCACCTCTAGGTCGTGGTGGGTGCCACGAGATGCGCCGGGACCGCAACGCGCCTTGGAGGGCGCCAGCGATGCTGCCGCCTTGCCACTGATAGGTAGCTGACACCACATACATGCGGTTCTGCGGATGGGTACGAGATGGTTACAAGGTGGCACATGACACAAAAGTCGCATCTTCCCCTCGCCTGAGCGCCGCTGCGCGCTGAACGGTCTCCAGCAAGGCGGCCAAATATGCCCGGCAGGCTCGGAGAGGGTGATATTCGCTGGCCGTGTGCCATCCAAGATCGACTGCGTGTGATGCCTGGTACCGATCTTGAACATGGGAGCCACCAGAATCGTCGGTCCCGGCGCCAGGCGGTGGCGCGACCGAAAGGGGGCGGTCACTTCTCGAAGACCATCGCGGCGAGGAAGCTCTTGGCGACCATTTCGCGGAATGCGGGGAAGCTCTTTTCGAGTCCCGTTTCGGTTCTGCACGACAGGACGTAGATGGCCACGCTGGACCCGCCTAGGGCGTAGGCCACGGCCTCATGGTTTCCCCACTGGTCACCCGAGTACAGCCGTACCGGGGCCCTTGAACCCGGCCCGATCTCAATTGTCTCGCCGATCCTGACCAGGAGATCCGGGGAGCTGGCCTTGTACCTTGCGATGTCCTCACCGATGAATGCATCGAGCGTCTGGCCCTTCTCCAGCAGGGCTACGTTGACATACATGGTCTCAGTGGCCGTCGACCACGTCGTTCCCGCCCGGTACATCACCGCGTGCAGACCTTGACGGACCCCGCTCTGCGAATCGAAGACCCACCCTTCCGGGGCTCCGACGCCCACTCCGAGCTCGCTGCCATACACGATCCCACCGCCTCCCGGCATCTGGAATTGGGACGCTGCCTGATCGGCGCCATGCGCGCAGGCCGTCAACGCAAACACCATCAATAGCATGCGAGGCCCCGTCGAGCTATTTGGCAGCGGTTTCACGGTCACAGTTGCTCCGCTCTGCATCGTACCAGCTTCTCGCCCAGCCGCTGGGTCGTTGCGACGCCGAGGTGAAACCGGGCGCAGCGGCATCCCGCCGGAGCCACTCCGGACTGCCGGCGAGGCGGGGCGAGCGCTACGTCACCGGGGTGAGGCCGGGCGGATGGCGGTCGAACCAGGGGCGGGCGTGCTCGAGCTGGGCGGCGAGGCGGAGCAGGGTGCCTTCCTCGCCGTAGCGGGCGACGAGCTGGGTGCCAATCGGCAGGCCGGACTGGCTCCAGAACAGCGGCACCGACATTGCCGGTTGGCCGGTCTGGTTGAACAGCATGGTGTTGGCGGTGGCCTCGAAGGCCTCGGCGGCCAGTCGCTCGAGGGCGGTGTCGAGCAGCGCCCGGATCGGGAGTGCGCGCAGGACGCGCATCGCCACCTTCTGCGCCGGCTTGGGGGCGAGCGCGCCGATGGCCAGCGGCGGGTGGGCGAGCGCCGGCGTCATCAGCAGGTCGTAGGTCTCGAAGAACGCGGCCAGCTTGCGGGTCGCGAGGTGGAGCGTCTCGATCGCGGCCTGGTAGTCACTCGCCGGCATCTTGCGGCCGATCAACCCGAGCAGCCAGGTCTCCGGCTCGAAGCTGGCGGGGGTCGGCCGGACGCCGGTCACCTCGCCGGCTTGGTCGATCGCGCGGGCGGTGTTGACGGCGACCACCGCCAGGTAGGCGCGGCGCAGCCTTGCCTTGTCAAACGGAGGGCGCGCCTCCTCGACCTTGTGGCCGAGGCCGGCAACCAGGGTGACGGCATCTTCCAGAGCGGCCCGGCAGTCGGGGTGAGTGGTCTCGCCGAACAGCGAGTCGGCGGTGAAGGCGATCCGAAGCGAGCCGGGGTCTGCACCGACCTCGGCGAGGAAGGGCCGTGCCGGCGGGGGCGCGAAGTAGGGCGCGCCAAGATCGGGCCCGGCGGTGGCATCGAGGAGCGCGGCGCTGTCGCGCACGGTGCGGGTAATCGCATGCTCCTGGACCAGGCCGGACCAGCTCTCACCCCAGTCGGGGCCGAGTGGCATCCGGCCGCGCGTCGGCTTGAGCCCGAACAGGCCGCAGCAGGAGGCGGGAATACGG
>JAZDGE010000393.1:0-2518 GCA_043807175.1 Acidobacteriota bacterium | reverse complement strand
GCGTGGTCTTTCCGGCGCCAAGCGGCCCCTCGAGAAGGATCAGATCCCCCGGCACCACCTGCGCCACCAGCGCGCGTCCGAGCGCCTCCGTGGCCTCGGCGTCCGGCAGGGCGATCGCCATCGGTAGGTTACTCACTCATCGCCCGACAGGCGGCTGTGAGGCAGGCGCTCCCGGAAAGCACGCGCGGAGCGCGTGCCCCACAAAAGAGCCGTGACGTGGTGTGGCGCACCAACCAACGAGCTCGGCGGTTCCCCGTCCCCTGCAGCCCCTGGGCGGGTGGGGGCTCCGACAACCGACAACCAACGACCGACAACCAACCGGGCCACGAACCACGCCTCATCCTTCCTCTCGAACTTCCTTCTCCGCCGCCGGGAGATGGCTCACGATCACGCGTGCTGGCACTGCCCCGGGGTGGGTCCCAGCCGCCAGCTCCGCCGCCCGCCCGTGAAGATACGCCCCACAGGCCGCTGCCTCGGCCGGCGCCAGGCCCTGCGCCAGCAGCGCGCCGATGACCCCGGTGAGCACGTCCCCGGCCCCTCCCGAGGCGAGCCCGGAGGTGCCGGTCGGGTTCACCATCACGGTTCCCTCCGGCCCGGCGATGATCGTGCGGGCGCCCTTGGCGAGCACGACCGCACCGCTTGCCGCTGCCGCCGCCCGCGCGGCCGCCAGCCGGTCGCCCACGACCCGTTCGGTCGGCCAGCCAAGCAGCCGTCCCAGCTCGCCGGGATGCGGCGTGAGGACGGTCCCGCCTTCACGGGACGCGAGCGCGCCAAGCCGCCCAGCCAGCAAAGTCAGGGCATCGGCGTCGAGCAGTAGTGGCCCTCGCCACTCGGAGAGAACCTGCTCCAGTATCCGCGCCGGACCCGCACCAAGCCCGAGACCCGGACCCACCGCCAGCGCCGTCGCCTTCGCGAGCAGAGGCGCCAGGCCGTCACCGCGCGCCGCTCCATCCTCGTCCTGGGGCAGCGGGTCGACCATTGCCTCCGGGACGATCGCCTGGATCGGCGCGACTGCGCCGGCGGGCGTCGCCACCGTCACCAGGCCCGCGCCGGCGGTCACCCCCGCCTGGGCGGCCAGCGCGGCCGCGCCCGCCCGCCCGACCCGGCCCGCGACCCCGTGCAGGTGGCCAAAGGGCCCCTTGTGCGCGTCCACCGCTCGCTGCGGCAGCCAGGCCGCCAGGTCCGCCGCCTCGAGGAGGCCGAGCGCCGCCTCCTCGCGCACCACCCACGGTGGGATGCCGATGTCCGCCACCGCGACCTCGCCACAGCGCCAGCAGGCCGGCGGCAGGACATGGGCGATCTTGGCAGCGGCAAAAGTGACTGTCAGCGCAGCCTCGACGGCCTCGCCCGCGACTGCGGACGACGAACCCGAGAGGCCGGACGGAATGTCAACGGCGACGACGGGCACTCCAACGTTGTTGAGAATCCGTATCATTTCCGCCCAGAAGCCGGTCACCGGGCGGTCGAGGCCAGTGCCAAACAGTGCGTCGACAACTACATCCGCGTCCGCAAGCGCCTCGCCAAGCCCTCCGTCGCCGCCGGGCCAGCATGCGGCGACCGGAATACCGAACGAGCGGGCGAGCTCGAGCTGTTTGGCCGCGTCCCCGGCCAGCGCTCGCGGTTCGACCAGCAGCGCCACCAGGGCGGAGAAGCCCCGGCAGGCGAGCTGCCTCGCGACCGCCAGCCCGTCGCCGCCGTTGTTGCCTGGCCCGCAGGCCACGACGACCCGTCCGGCGGTGGCGAAACGCTCGGCGACGACGTCCGTCACCGCGGCGGCGGCGGCCTCCATCAGCACCAGGCTCGGCATCCCGAGATCGACGATCGTCCGGCGGTCCGCGGCGCGCATCCCTTCGCTGTCGAGCACCCAGATCATGTGGTCCTCCCGGGGCGGCGGCGCATCCGCGGATCCTTTTCCTCCAGCTCCCGCACGAGCTTGACAGTCTCGCGAATCCGGCGCTGCTGCTCGCGCTGCTCGCGCTCCTGCTGCTTGCGCTTGATCGCGGTGGAGAGCAATGTGAGGCCGATCAGCGCCCGCCAGTGAAGGGCGCCAAGTGGGAGCCTCGCCTTGCGCAACCGGGCGTGCCAGAAGCGCGCGCCGCCGACCACCGCCTTGGTGAGGTCCGTGCCGCGCAGGTCGGCCCAGCGAAACAGCGTCCGCGAGCAGTCGGCCCCCACCAGCTTGGCGAAGCGCAGGTCGGCGCGGGTGAAATCCGCCTCCCTCAAGTTGGCCATGATGATGTCGCAGCCGGAAAGGTCGGCATCGCCGAGAAACGCGCCGCCAAGGTTCGCCTGCCGCAGTCGCGCGCCGCGGAAGATCGTGGCGCTCGCCTTGGCTCCCTCGAAGTTCGCGCCTTCCAGATCAGCGTCGCGAAAATCGGCACCATCGAGGCGCGCCTGCTCGAAGCGCCACTGCCGCAGCTTGAGATGGGAGAAGTTGGCGCCGGTCAGGTTGGCCCGCACCATCGACGCCCGGCCCAGCTTGGGCAAGTGAAAGTCGAGGCCCGCGAGCTGCGCTCCG
>JAZDGE010000392.1:0-12979 GCA_043807175.1 Acidobacteriota bacterium | reverse complement strand
GGACGGCTCGCTGATCGGGCCGCTGGCGGCCGGTGTTCCGGGCTCGCCGGCGGGGCTGTTCGAGCTCCACCGGCGGCTCGGCAAGCTGCCCTGGCGCGCCGTTGTCGCCCCCGCGCTGCGGCTTGCGCGGGCAGGCTTCGTCGTGCCCCGGCGGCTGGAGGAGGCGATCACAGCGGAACGTAAGCTGCTCGTCGGGTTTCCCGAGACGGCGGCGGTCTGGCTGCCCGGTGGCCAACCTCCCGCGGCGGGCAGCCTCATGCGCTTGCCCAAGCTCGCCGATGCGCTCGCCGCCTATGCCAGCGAAGGGCCAGCCGGCTTGACCGGCGGCGAGCTGGCGCGCGCCGTCGAGGCGAGCTCGCGCGCGCACGGTGGCATGCTCACGGCTCGCGATCTTGCCCAGTACCGGCCAGAGTGGCGGGCGCCGGTGCGATTCGCCGCCTTCGGCTGGGAGGTGGCGGCGATGCCGCTGCCGTCCTCGGGCGGGATCATCCTCGCGCAGAGCGCCCGGATGCTGGAGACGCTGGGGTGGGCGTCGTTGCCGCGCGGGGGAGCGCAGCGCGCTCACCTGCTGGCGGAGGTGTGGCGGCGCGCGTTCGCGGATCGCTACCTGCTCGGCGACCCGGGCTCGGCGCTGGCGGGGCCGCGCGAGCTGTTGGATCCGAGCTGGCTGGCGCGGCGAGCGGCCGAGATCGACCCTGGGAAGGCCAGCTCATCGCGCGCGGTGGCCTCGTGGCCCGGAGCGCCGGCGGCGGAGAAGCCCGAGACCACGCACCTTTCGGTCGTCGACGGCGCGGGCAACGCAGTCGCAGTCACCACCACGCTCAACGGCAGGTTCGGCTGCGGCCTGCTGGTGGGCGCGGCCGGCTACCTGCTCAACAACGAGATGGACGACTTCGCCACCGCCCGCGGGCGGCCAAACCTGTGGGGGTTGATTCAGGGCGAGGCGAACGCGGTGGCGCCGGGCAAGCGCCCACTCTCCTCGATGTCGCCGACGATCGCCTGGCGCGGCGCCGAGCTCGTCGCGCTGGGCTCGCCGGGCGGCTCGCACATCCCCACCGCCACCCTGCAGGTGCTGCTCAACCTGATTCTTGACGGTGACTCGCTGCAGGCGGCGATCGATCGCCCGCGCCTTCACCACCAGTGGCTGCCGGACGAGCTCATCGGCGAGGCGGACGCACGCTCGCCCGAGACCGATGCCGAGCTGCGCCGGCGTGGGCACACAACCCGCCAGGTGAGGAACCTGGGCGAGGTCCACGCGGTGCGCGCATCGGGTGGCGTGGTCGAGGCCGCCGCCGACCCCCGTGGTCCCGGCGCCGCTGGCGTCGTGAGCCCTGCGCCCGGGTAGGAAGCTGTCAGCACTCAGCGATCAGCACTCAGCAGATGCAGGGCTTGTCTGGCTTGGCGAATCGGGGCAAGAATGCCCCTCCTACGGCCCTTTCTTTCGGACGCTGTAGGAGCGACATTCCGGTCGCGACTTGCTGCCGGCGGAGCAACCCGCGACAGGTTTTGCTCATGTGATTGCTGATAGCTGAAAGCTGAAAGCTGATAGCTGAAAGCTGATAGCTGAAAGCTGATAGCTGAAAGCTGCCTCTATCGATACAGCTCGCAGATCATCGGGATCAGATACTCCTCGAAGGCGCGGGTGAGGTCGTAGGCGGGTGCATAGCCCCAGTCGGCGCGGGCGGCGTTGTCGTCCACGTCCGCCGGCCAGGTGTCGACGATGCCCTGGCGCTTGAGGTCGGGCACAAAGCTGATCTCGGCGGCCGGAAACGCCGCCAGCACCAGCTCGCGAACCTCGGCGGCCGAGGGGTTGAAGGCGCCGACGTTGTAGACCGTGTGGTTGAGTCGCGCGCGGGGGGCGGCGGCAAGCTGAAGCAGCGCCTCCACGCCATCCGGCATCGCCATGAAGGGAATCCGGGTGTCGGGCCGGACGAAGCAAGCGTAGGGCTGGCCCTCGGCGGCGGCATGGATCATCTCCGGGGCAAAGTCCGAGGTGCCGCCCGAGGGCACGGTCACGGCCGAGATGAGCCCGGGGAAGCGCAGGCAGCGGAAGTCCACCTTGCCGGCCAGGGGCTCGGCGGCGAGCTGCTTGTAACGCTTGGCGTAGTAGCGGCCAAGGTGCTCGCAGTAGAGCTTGTTGCAGCCATACATGGTGGTCGGCTTGGTCCACTCGTTCTCGGTCACCCGGCCGGCGGCGGCCTTGGTCGCGAGGTCGGGCAGGCCATAGGCGGCGATCGAGCTGGGGTAGAGGAACACCACCGGCCGCCCATGCGATTCCCCCTGCTTCTGGGCGAACTCGAGCAGGTTGAGGGTGCCCTCGACATTCACCTGGTGGGCGGCAGCGGGCGAGAACTCGCTGCGGGTCGAGAGGAGCGCCGCGAGGTGGAAGACGAGGTCGACCTCGTACTCGACAAGCATGCGGTCGAGCAGGCCGGCGTCCAGGATCGAGCCGATGAACTCGCGCTGCACCAGCCGGCCGAGCTCCCCGGCAAGCGGCTTCACGTCCAGCGTGATGACAGGATGATTGGGGTCCTTCGCGAGCCGCTCGATAAGGCCGTGGCCGATCTCGCCGGAGGCGCCGGTGATGAGCACGACTGGTTTCCGCAGCATGACCTACCTCCTTCCGGGTGCCGGCCGTGCGAGGCGCGCGCGACCGGCACACGTGAAAAGTAGCACGACCGCCCACCCACCCGCCCAGCACTCAGCTTTCAGCACTCAGCAGATGCAGAACCAATTTGCGGCTGACCGCTCATAGCCTTTGCTGAGAGCTGATAGCCTATGGCCAAAGGCTAATAGCTAGAGGCTAGGAGCTGATAGCTGATGGCTGATGGCTGATAGCCCGACCCACGTGCTGCAGGGCGCTCACGACCGCTGTCGCGATCCAGCTACGCGACGGTGACCTCCTTGGAGAGGTAGACATCCTGGATCGCGTTGAGCAGCTCCACGCCTTCCGCCATCGGGCGCTGGAACGCCTTGCGGCCGGAGATCAGCCCGGTGCCGCCGGCCCGCTTGTTGATCACGGCAGTGAGCACCGCCTGCGCGAGGTCGTTCTTGCCCGCTGCGCCGCCCGAGTTGATCAGGCCGGAGCGGCCCATGTAGCAGTTGGCCACCTGCCAGCGGGTCCACTCGATCGGATGGGCGGGGCACAGTTGGTCGTAAACCAGCTTGTGGGTGTAGCCGAAGCCAATCGCGGTGTAGCCGCCATTGGTCTCGGGGAGCTTCTGCTTGATGATGTCGGCCTCGATGGTCACGCCGATGTGGTTGGCTTGGCCGGTGAGGTCGGCGGCGACATGGTAGTCGACGCCGTCCTTCTTGAAGGCGGGGTTGCGGGTGTAGCACCAGAGCACGGTGAACATGCCGAGCTCGTGGGCGCGCTGGAAGGCCTCCGAGACCTCCTGCAGTTGCCGTCGCGACTCCGGCGAGCCGAAGTAAACGGTCGCCCCGATCCCCACCGCGCCCATTTCGAACGCCTGCTCGACCGCCGCGAACAGGGTCTGGTCGTAGGTCAGCGGATGGGTCAGCGTCTCGTTGTGGTTGATCTTGACGATGAAGGGGATCCTGGGCGCCCAGACGCGGGCGACGGCGCCGAGCCCGCCGAGCGTCGAGGCGACCGCGTTGCAGCCGCCTTCGAAGGCGAGCCGCACGATGTTCTCGGGGTCGAAGTAGGCCGGGTTGGGCGCAAACGAGGCCGCGGCCGAGTGCTCGATCCCCTGGTCGACGGGGAGGATCGAGAGATAGCCGGTGCCGGCGAGTCTCCCTGAGCCATGGAGCCAGTGGAGATTGCGCAGCACGTTGATTGGGCGGTCGCTGGGAACCATCACGCGATCGATGAAGTCAGGTCCCGGCAGGTGCAAGGTCTCCCGTGGAATTCCCTGGCAGACATATTCGAGCAACGCGGCCTTGTCGCCGAGCAGTTGGCGGATCTTCTCGATCATCTTCAAGCCCTCCAGTCGGGCAATTCTAACCCTGCCGGTGCTGGCAGGCCGAGCGCCTGGAGGGCGGTGATGAGCTCCGCGGGCAAGGGGGCGGCAAGCTCGAGCTCGCCGCCTCCCGGCGCGCTCAGGCGCAGCCGCCAGGCGTGGAGCAGCGGATGCCACGGCTGCAGCGCCTGCCGCAGGGCGGCGTCGCGGACACCTCGGTGGCGGGGGCCGCCGTAGAGATCGTCGCCGACGATCGGATGGCCGGCGTGGGCGAGGTGGACGCGCAACTGATGAGTCCGTCCGGTGGCGGGGACGAGCTCGACGAGGCTCGCCGGTTGCCGGTGCGCGAGCACGAGGTACGCACTGGCCGCCTGCCGGCCGGCGGGGTCGACTCGCATCCGCCGCCGGTCCCGCAGGTCAGGTCCGAGCGGCCACTCGAAGCTCCCCTGACGCGGCCTCGGCCGGCCCCAGACCAGCGCCAGATAGCGCTTCTCGACCCGGCGCTCGGCGAAGCTGCGAACGAGTTCGCGGTGGGTCTCGGGATCGCGCGCGAGGAGGACCAGGCCGGTGGTGCCGACGTCGAGGCGATGGACGAGCCAGAGACGGCGAGCCTCCAGGTCGCAGGCCGTCCGCTCAGACTCGGGGATGGCGGCAAGCAAGCGCTCGACCGCCGCCCCCGGCTCCCGGCGGCGGGTCGCGAGGCTCACCCCGGCCGGCTTGTCGATCGCCACCAGCCGCTCGTCAGCGAAGAGGACGAAGCCGGTGCCCATGTCGGCAGAATGACATAGGAAGATGGTTGTTGGTTGCTGGTTGTCGGTTGTCGGAAGAGAATGAATCCCCGGTCCTGCGTGGCAGCAGCCGGCGGGGCGGGGTCCTGGGCAGGCTGGACGGACAACCAACAACCGCCGTCCTGCCTCGGGCTGGCGCCAACAGGGCGCGCGGGGGGGCGGGACCGACAACCGACAACCAACAACCAACTCGAAACCGACAACCGACAACCAACAACCAACTACCGCCGAGCCAAATCGGCTCTTTTGACCACCGGCGTGCTCAACCCCCCTTGACAAGTGGCACAGGAGAGTTATCTTTTACGCGAGATGGAGACCGACGTCTCATCCGACCACCCTCCAAGTTGTAGAAGCCGCTTGAGCATCTCTTCGGCGGCCGCGGGGAAAGCATCCCCAGACGCGGCCGCCGCCGCTTTTCCCGCCGTTCGCACCCTCGCCGCGCCGGCGACGGCCGCTTCTGCGGCCCCGCGGCGTGTACCCTCCGGGCACAGGGCCTAGCGGAAAATAACGATGTCACCGTCGCCCAAGGTGGCGTTTTCACCGGCTCTTCCGGGGCTGGTGGTCAACCAAAAGAGCAGCCGAGCGCAGCGGCCCTCGCAACGGCTCTGTCCGGCGCCTGAACACCCATCCTGGATGGGAGGAAGCTGGAGATGAACGAAAGCTCGCTTGCCGTCTCGCCTACATCGTTGCACGCACGTCGCGAGGAGCTGTGTGCGCTCTTCGGGGAGGAGTACGACGGCGCGTGCTGGCAAGACTGGCGCTGGCAGATGCGCCACCGCCTCACCCGTCCCGATCAGTTCGAACGCTTCCTGCGCCTCTCTACTGCCGAGCGGCGCGGGCTGGCGATGGCGGCTGAGAAGTTCTCGGTGGCCCTGACGCCGCACTTCGCCTGCCTGATCGATCCCATCGACCCGAACGATCCGATTCGGCGGCAGGTGGTGCCGCGCGAGGAGGAGCTGGTAGTCGGGCCCGAGGATATGGTCGACCCCTGCGGCGAGGAGCACGACAGCGTCGTGCCTGGCCTCGTGCACCGCTACCCCGACCGGGCGCTTGTAGTGGCGATCGACACCTGTGCGGCGTACTGCCGCTACTGCACCCGCTCGCGCCTGGTCAGCCAGGGCGAGCTGGATCCCCTGCCGCGCCGCCTCGAGCAGATCATCGCCTACCTCGAGCAGCACACCGAGGTGCGCGACGTGCTGCTTTCCGGCGGCGACCCGCTGATGATGTCCGACGAGCGCCTCGACGTGCTACTCGGACGCTTGCGGGCGATTCCCCACCTGGAGTTCCTGCGGATCGGCAGCCGGGTGCCGTCCTTCCTGCCGCAGCGCATCACCCCCGAGCTGGTGGCGGTGCTGCGCCGCCACCGGGTCTGGCTGTCGCTGCACTTCTCCCACCCGCGCGAGCTCACGGACGAGGTGGCGGCGGCCTGCGACTTGCTGGCCGACGGCGGGATTCCGCTCGGCTCCCAGACAGTGCTGCTGCGTGGCGTCAACGACGACGCGCAGACGCTCAAGCGGCTCTTCCATGGGCTGCTCAAGTTACGGGTGCGCCCGTACTACCTCTACCAGTTCGACCCGGTGGTCGGGACCTCGCACCTGCGGACCTCGGTGGCGCGCGGAATCGAGCTGATCTCGGCGCTGCGCGGCCACACCACCGGGTACGCCGTCCCCACCTACGTCGTCGACGCCCCTGGCGGCGGTGGCAAGATCCCGATCCAGGCCGAGACCATAGTTGGTCACTCCGGCGGCCAGTGGCGGCTGCGCAACTGGGAGGGCGAGACCTACACTTATGCCGACCCGTGAGCCACGGCTAGTGAGTCATCTGAGCGTGGCAGGATGTGAACCAATGGGCCAAGTTCGGAAGTCGGGCGCTCGGGCGGTGGACGGGCGGGCGGGTTTTCTGGGTGGGGAGCGGGGGAAACTGTCAACTGTCAACTGTCAACGCGAGGCTTCGCCTCGTCGGACTGAGGCGAAGCCTCGCCAGCTATGAGCCTGCACGTCGGCTTCGTCTACGACGGCAAGGAGGACTATCTCGCGGCCGGCTTCTCCGCGGCCGACGTGATGGAGTTCGACGGCGAGGACACGGTCTCGGGGATTGCGGCTGGCCTCGATCACCTCGGGCACCGGGTCACGCGCATCGGCCGGGGGGTTGAGCTGGCGCGCCTGCTTGCTGCCGGAGAGCGCTGGGACCTGGTCTTCAACATCGCCGAGGGGTTGCGGGGCCGCTCGCGTGAGGCCCAGGTCCCGGCCCTGTGCGAGCTCTTCGATCAGCCCTACACCTTCGCCGATCCGCTCACCTGCGCGGCCACCCTCGACAAGGCGATCGCCAAGCGAGTGGTACGGGATAGCGGGCTTGCCACCGCTCCTTTCGTGGTGGTGGCAAGCACCGCCGAGGCCGCGCGTGTCACACTGACGCCGCCGCTGTTCGCCAAGCCGGTCGCGGAGGGCAGCTCGAAGGGGATTACCGGCCGCTCGCTGGTGCGGGAGCGCGCGGAGCTGGTGCCAGTGTGCGCCGAGCTGCGCGCCCTGTTCGACCAGCCGGTGCTGGTCGAATCGTTTCTCCCGGGTCGCGAGCTGACGGTCGGGATCACCGGCAACGGGGCGGCCGCGCGGGTGATCGGGGTGATGGAGGTGAGCTTCACCGCGGCGTCCGAGACCAGCGCCTACACCGCGCTCAACAAGGAGGGATACCTCGAGCGGGTTTCCTATCGGCTGCTGGGCAACGAGCCCCTGACCGCGGCCGCGACCAAGCTCGCTCTCGCCGCCTACCATGCGCTTGGCTGCCGCGACGCGGCGCGCATCGACCTGCGATGCGATGCCGGCGGCGCTCCGAGCTTCCTCGAAGCCAACCCGTTGCCGGGCCTGAACCCGGTGCGCTCGGATCTGCCGATCATGGCCCGCTTGGCGGGACATACCTTCGAGGAGCTTCTCGGCTGGGTCGTCGGCGCAGCGTGCCTGCGGTACGGCCTGCGGGTCAAAGTGGCTTGAGGCTTGAGACCTGAGGGTTGAGGGCGCAGGAATGAGATCTGCCATCAACGTTGCCGGTAGCGGATGCGGTGGGACAGGCTTTAGGACGGGCGCTCGAGCCGATGGCAAGCGTCGGAATCACCGCTGTTTTCGGCCGAGACCCCGGAGGTGACGGCATGCGCGTCGTGATCGCACACAACCAGGTGGACGAGGGGGCGGATCCCTCCACCGCGGACGTGCTGGACCAGGTCGCCATGGTGCAGCGCGGTCTTGACAAGCTTGGGCTCCCCCATGACCTGGTATCCGTCGCTGGCGGGCGGGCATGGGAGGCGATCGTGCCCGGCGTCGGAACCGTGATCTTCAACCTGCTGGAGGCGCCGCCCGGGGCGCCGCAGCGCCAGTCGGCCAGCGCCGCCGTGCTCGAGCTTCTCGATCTGCCTTTCACCGGCTCGCCGGCGGGGGTGCTCTGGCTTACCACCGACAAGGTCGCCGCCCGGGCCGTGCTCGCCAGCCGGGGACTGCCAGTGGCGGCCGGCGGCCAGTTGGTGGTCCATCGCCCAACGGTTCTCGACGAAGTTCCTCCGCCCTGGATCGTCAAGCCGGCATGGGAGGACGCCTCGGTGGGCCTCGAGGGCCAGCCGGTGTGTGCGAGCAGGGAAGCCGCGCTGGCGCGGGCCTCAATGCTCGTGCGGCGCTTCCCGGGCCAGCCGGTTCTCCTCGAGCACTTCTTGCCTGGGCGGGAGTTCAATGTCGGTCTGATCGAGCTCGATGGGACCGTCGACGTGTTGCCGGTGGCCGAGATGGAGTTCGTCGATTTCCCGCCCGAGGTCCCGCCGTTCATTAGCTTCGAGGCCAAGTGGGAGACCGGCTCCTTCGGCGACCTGCATACCCGGCGCGCCTTCCCGGATCCGGAGCGCGAGCGCGCGCTCCTCGGTGCAGTGAGCACGCTCGCCCGTGAGGCCTGGGTGGCCTGTGGGCTTGCTGGCTACGCCCGGGTCGACATCAGGCTCGATGAGGCCAGTAGGCCGCACATTCTGGACGTGAACGCCAACCCCTGCCTTTCCGCCGAGGCTGGCTTCGTGGTGGCGGCGGCGCGGGCGGGTCTCGGCGAGGGCGAGGTCGTGCAGCGTATTCTGGCCGCCGCCTCGCGCCGCTTTGCACGTGCCCGAGCGGCTGTCTAGGACTGCCAGGCGAAACTGGAGGTCACATGGAGATTCGAAACGAGCTGCGCCCGGGCGACCGGCAGGCGCTCGAGGAGCTGCTCGTCGCCACCGGCTTTTTCAACCCGGAGGAGCTGGCGATGGCGATGGAGCTCGTCGACGATCGTCTGGCCCATGGTGAGGCCAGTCACTACCGCTTCCTGTTCGCCGAGACGGCCGGGCGGCCAGCCGGCTATACCTGCTGGGGTGTGATTCCCGGCACCGCCGCGTCGGTTGACCTCTACTGGATCGCGGTTCACCCCGAGTGGCAGGGCAGCGGGGTCGGGCGCGCCTTGCTGCAGGCGGCCCAGGCCGGGATCGCAGGCGAGGGGCGCTCTCGTGTCTACATCGAGACCTCGACGCGACCACAGTACCTGTCCACCCGCTCCTTCTACCTGCGCTGCGGCTATGACCTGGTGGCCGAGCTCCCCGACTACTACGGACCCGGCGATGGCAAGGCGATCTTCCTGAAGGTGCTGTCGGGGGAAGTCGAGCGTTGAGAGTCGAGAGCTGAAAGCTCCCCCACCCGGCCGCGGCAGACACGGCGGCCGCCAGATCACCCGCAATGCGGCTGCAGGTTATTGGGACGGGCGCTCTCTCCGGGTGGGCGGGCCCGGGGCCCTCCCTCCCGAGGGGCCAGGACGCACGTGCGGCTCATGCCCGTGCTGCTAGTATCCGCCCCTGAGTGCAGGAAACCTGGCACGCCGGGGGCGCCTTGCGGATTCTCGCCGCTGTCCTGCTGCTTCTTGCCCTTGCGCCGGGAGGCAATGCCGGGGCGAGCGACCCCATCGCGGAGCACCCGGAGAGGATACCCCGCTGGTGGCCGGGATTCGCAACAACGTGATCACGTTGATCACGCCGGTGCTGGAGGTGGACGGGCATGAGCGCTTCTGGACGGAATACTGCTTTCCGGCCTGCTCGAAGGGGCCGACGAAGTCGCCGGCAAGCCACTTGTCGCCGATGCGCCGCGGGGCCGCGGCCATGTGCTGCTGTTCTCCTGCAACCCGATGTGGCGCGCCGGCACCCAGGGCAGCTACGCCCTCGTCACTAACGCGATCTTCAACTGGAACCACCTCGAGCCCGGGAGACCTCCAGGTCGGCTTGAGGCGATACTTCGCTAGAATCCCCGCCAATGGCGTACGTGCCTGCAGGAAAAACGGGCGCCGTCGCCCTCGGCGCCGCGTTGCTGGTGCCGCTGGCGTTGCTTGCGCCGGCGCTCGTGCCGGGGCGGGCGCTGTCAAGCGCCGACCTGCTTCTGGACTCCTATCTCTTTGCCGACGCCCGTCCCGCGGGGTTCGCGGCGAGCAACGGGCTGCTCCTCGACCCGGCGGTGCAGATGACGCCCTGGCGGCGGTTTGCCCGCGACGAGCTGCGCGCGGGGCGGATCCCACTCTGGAACCCCCATGCCCTGGCCGGCTCGCCGCTGCTCGGTAACCCGCAGGCGGCGGTGCTCGATCCCCTCTCGCTGCCCTACCTGCTCGCCGGCGACCCAGCCTCCGCCAGCGTCTGGGTGGCGCTGCTGCGGCTCGCCCTGGCGACCACCGGGGCGTTCCTGCTCGCCCGCCGTCTCGGCGCCTCCGTCACTGCCGCCGCCACCACGGCGGTCGCATATGGCTGTGGTGGCTTCATGGTCGTCTGGCTGCTCTATCCGAATGCCGGCTCGGCCGCCTGGTTTCCCTGGGTCCTCCTCGCCACCGAGCGGTATCTCGACGGGCGCAGCGGCCGGCGGCTGGTGGCGCTCGCCGCCACCCTGGCGCTGGCGATCCTCGGCGGCCAGGTCGAGGTGGCGTTCTTTGCCGGCCTGGCGGCGGGAGCCTGGGCGCTCATCCGCGGCGCCCAGGAGCGGCCCTTTCGGGGACGCCGACTCGTCACATCGGCCGGCGGCCTGGCGGCCGCCGGGCTCCTGGCGCTGCTGCTGACCGCGGTCACGGTGCTGCCATTTTTTGCTGCGCTCGGCGAGGGTGAGGTCACCTCCTCGCGGCAGGCGACCTGGGACGCCGGCGCGAGGCGGGCCCGGTGGGAGCTGCTCCCGCTCCAGGCCTTTCCCTACCTCTTCGGGCGCCCGCTGCGGGGCGAGGCAGCGGTGCTTGGGGATTTCACGAACTTCTGCGAGGGCAACGGCAGCTACGTTTCGCTCCTCGGCCTGGTGCTGGCGATGGCCGGCGCTCTCGCCTCGCGGGCTGGCTCCGCAGCCCGCGCCTTGGCCTATCTCGGCGCCCTCGCCTTCGCTTTCGCCGGCAGCTTTCCGCCCCTGGGCGCGCTCGTGGCCCACCTGCCGCTGGTTAAGCTGGCGCCGCCGGTGCGGGCTGTCTTTGTCGTGCTGCTCTGCCTGGCGCTGTTGGCCGGCTTCGGGCTGGACTGGCTGCGGGCGGCGAGCTTGCACCGCCGTGCTCGGAGACTGCTCCAGGCCGCGGCGGCGCTGCTCATCCTCGGCGCCCTGATGGCTGGCGCGCTCGCCTGGTGGTCGCAAGCCGGCTTGCCCAACTGGGAGGACGCGATGGCACTGCTGCGGAGGCTGCCGGTGGCGGGTGAGTGGGCCGGCGGCCGGAGCCTGGGTGAGCTCGCCGCCGATGCGACCCGACATGCCCCGGTGTTCGGCCGGCGGTTCCTACTTCCCTGGGCGGCATGCGCGGTGGCGGTGGCCCTCTGGCTGGCCCGTGGCCTGCGCTCTCGCGGCCGCGCCTGGCTCCTGGCGGCGCCGGCGCTGGTCGCCGCCGATCTGCTTCACTTCGGATTCGGCTTTAATCCCGCGCCGCCCCGCGACCAGGTGTATCCCGCCACCTCGCAGGTGCGCGCCGTCGCCGCGCTGGCGACCGAGGGCCGGGTGCTGCTGCTCGATCAGGAGCGAGGCAACCCCGCCAATGTCGCCACCTACCTGGGCTGGGATGACGTGCTCGGCTACGACGTGATCGGGCGCCGGCGCCTGGCCAGCCTGCTCGCGTTCGCAGACGCGGGCCGGGGGGGAACGCTCTCGTTTCCTCTCCTCTACTTTGAGAGCGCCGACTCCTGGGTACTCGATGCGCTCTCGGTGGCGGGCATCGCGTCGCGCAAGGAGTTGCGGGGCGATCGCTTCGAGCTCGTGGGCCGGCTCGGCGAGGGCTACCTCTATCACAACCCACGGCGGCTTCCGCGTGCTTACCTCCCACCGGAGATCGAGACCGTTCCCGACGAGGCTCACGCGCACACCCTGCTGGCGGCGCCCGACTTCGACCCGGCGCGCCTGGCGGTGGTCGAGTCCGCCGGCTTGAGGCGTGCCGCGGGCGAAGGCGAGCTCGCCTGGCAGCGGCCGGCGCCAGCCAGGATCCGGATTGCTGCGCGGATGAAGCGGGCAGGAACGATCGTCGTGGCCGAGGGCTACGATCCCGGCTGGCGGGCCACGGTTGACGGCGAGGAGGCGGCGGTCTACCCCTGCAACCTCGCCTTGATGGCGGTTGCGGCCCCGGCGGGCGAGCACCTGGTCGAGCTTTGCTACCGGCCGAACGGCTGGCCACTCGCGCTTTGGCTCTCGCTCGCAGCTCTTCTCGCCTGCCTGGCGATTGTCTGGCGTGGCAGGGGGAGCGGAGTGTCCGCAGGCAGCGCGTTGACGCGTGGCGCACGCGGTTGTTAGGCTGCTCTACGGGTGCGGCGCACCGCCGGAGCGTGCCTAGGAGCTTGTCGGAGAAATGGAGCGGGTCGCGCGCAGCGGACTTGCTGGAGAGGGGGTAGCTGATGGGGAGTGAGCAGACACTCGGATTCAAGAGCGCGGGCGGATACGAGGCAGGGGTCGCAAGTCCACTGCGTCCTTCGGGTTGCGGCGGCGCGGGGCGATCTGCGGCGTTGCCGCGGCTCAGCCGTAGGCCCGCATCGCCTTCGCCGCTGCGCCTTGCATCTCGCCCCGCGGCGCTCGCAACGCAACCACACTCGATTTCTCCGACAGGCTCCTAGGTGACCAGGCTTGCCGAGCTGCGCGAGGAGATTGATCGCCTCAACCGGGCGCTGCTGGAGCTGCTCCAGCGCCGCGGCGAGGTGGTGCTCGAGATCGGCCGCCTCAAGCAGTCGCAAGGTCTCGACGGCTACGACCCGTCGCGCGAGGAGGAGATGCTGCACCAGCTCGTCGGGGCTGCCAC
>JAZDGE010000391.1:0-4067 GCA_043807175.1 Acidobacteriota bacterium | reverse complement strand
CGGCTGCACAGCGCTCGCGTAGGTTGCCGGCGAAGCCGCCTCCAGGACGGCCGCGTCCCAACTCCCGAAGGTATTCAGGCACAGGGTCTTGTAGCCCAGCACATCGACCGCGTTGAGGCCCAGAGGGTTGAGCGGGAACTGCACGAGGTCGGTGAGCCGGTAAACCCCGCTCATCGAGATCAGGCCCCGGATCAGCTCGGGCGCCAGTCCCTCGGCCTCGAGGTAGCGGCGATCCGTCGCCAGCAGTGACACCAGGTGTCCGCCTGCCGACTGGCCGAAGACGAAGAGGCGAGCCGGGTCGCCGCCGTATGAGGCGATGTTCCGGTACACCCAGGCGAAGGCCCGCGCCACATCCTGCATGTGCGCCGGGTGGATGGCGTTCCAGGGCTCGGCCGACAGCTCGTAGCTGGCGATCACGGTGGTGATGCCGTAGTAGCCGGCGAAGGTGTTGCCGAGCTCGAGGTAGATGTTCTTGTCGCCCTGCTTCCACGCCCCGCCATGAATGAAAAGCAGCACTCTCGTACCGATGTAGCCATGCGGGTGGTAAACGTCCAGCACGTGCTTGCTGCCGCCGGCGGCGGGCGGCTCGTCGTAGGGGATGTTGAAGCTGGAGTCGACCTTGTCGATCACGTAGTCGGCGGCTGCCACCGGCGAGGTCCCCAGACCGTCCACGACCGCGATCGCTCTGATCGCTGCCGACACGGTGAGCAGCGGCACGTTTGAATCGGCCGGGTCGGGATCGTCGCCGGCTGCCACGTGGTTGGTGACGGCGAGGGGTGAGCCGGCATAGAGGATCGACGCGGTGGTGGGATCGGTACCATCCGTCGTGTAGTAGATACGCGCCCCGGCGGTGGCACAGCTCAGCGTCACGGCGACGTTGTGGTCGTAGGTGCCGGCAAGCGGGCTGAAGCTCGGCGTGGCGATCTCGGCGTGAGCGACGAGTGGCAGCAGGGCGGCCAGAATGGAAGCGATTGCCATGCGCCGGGAGCGAACAGGTTGCATGAGCGGGTTCCCCCGCCGGCAATTCTCGCACCGTTCGGGCCGGGACAGTACGTCCCACGCCCAACATCCCTGACCGGGGCAAGATCTGAACCAATGAGAAGCGAGGCGTCGCCCCGTCGGTTCGAGGCGAAGCCTTGCTGGATCCCCGCCTTGTCTTTTACCCGCCCCGCGACTAACCTCGCAGCCGCCCGACGGAGGGCGCATGAGGATCTCCCACCGCGCTTCTGCCATTCAGGAGTCACCGATTCGCAAGCTGGCGCCGCTGGCCGCCGCCGCGCGCAGGCGGGGAGTCGCCGTCTACAACCTCAACATCGGCCAGCCCGATGTGCCCACGCCACCGGAGTTCCTGCGCGCTATCTGCGGCTTCAAGGACCGGGTGCTCGCCTACGGCCCCTCCGACGGGCTGCCGGAGCTGCGCGAGGCGATGTGTGAGTACTTCGCCCGTTACGAGATTGCCCTCGATCCTGCCCAGGTGCTCATCACCAACGGCGGCTCGGAGGCGATCCTGTTCGCCTTCAACGTGGTCGCCGACGAGGGTGAGGAGATCATTATCCCCGAGCCGTTCTACACCAACTACAACGGCTATGCGGCAATGGCCAGCCTCGGCATCGTGCCGGTGCGCAGCCACGCGGAGGAGGGCTTCCACCTGCCACCCGACGAGGCGCTCGAGGCGGCGCTCACGCCGCGCACCCGCGCGATCCTCGTCTGCTCGCCCAACAACCCCACCGGCACGGTGCTCGCCTGGGAGGAGCTCGAGCGCCTGGCCGCCTTCGTGCAACGGCACGATCTCTTCCTGATCGCCGACGAGGTCTACAAGGAGTTTACTTACGAGGGTCGCCGCCACCGCTCCGTGCTCGAGCTCCCCGAGATCCGCGAGCGCGTGATCGTCGTCGACTCGATCTCCAAGCGCTTCTCGGCCTGTGGCGCGCGAGTGGGCGCGGTGATCTCGCGCAACCGCGAGGTGATGACCTCGGTGCTCAAGTTCGGGCAGGCGCGCCTCTGCCCGCCGACCCTCGAGCAGCTCGGCGCAATCGCCGCCTACCGCCTCGACGAGAGCTACTTCGAGGCGGTGCGCGAGGAGTACCAGCGACGCCGCGACACGCTCTACGAGGCGCTCACTCAGGATGCCGGCATCGTGCTGCGCCGCCCGTGCGGCGCCTTCTACATGATCGTCAAGATGGCCGGGGTCGAGGACTCCGACGCCTTCGCCGAGTGGCTGCTGGTCGACTTCCAGCTCGGCGGCGAGACAGTGCTGGTGGCGCCCGCCGGCGGGTTCTACGCCACTCCCGGCGCCGGCAAGGACGAGGTGCGCATGGCCTATGTCCTCGAGGCGCCCAAGCTGGAGCGCGCGGCCCAGGTGTTCCTGGCCGGTCTCGAGCGCTACCGGGCCGAGAGACCGGTCGCCGCCGCCGGCTAGACACCCGGCTCGGAGAAGCCTGCAATGCGCCACCGCATACCCGACCCGCTCTCGCTCGAGCTCGCGCCCGGACCCATCAAGGGTGTCCCGGTCGAGGAGATACTCTTCGGCTGGACCTTGATGGTCGCGGGCACGGCGCTCGGTGCGTGGGCGACCGCCGAGCGCACTCCGGCCTCGGTCGCGATCGGCGCGACGCTGTTGATCCCGGGCGTGCTGTTGGCGCTCGCGGCGGTTCGCACCCTCGGCAAGCCCCAGGGGCTGGTGACCTGGGGACCGTACCGCTGGGTGCGCCACCCCTACTTCCTGGCCGTTCTGCTTCTGCTCCTCGGCGCCATCGTGGCGCTGCGCGCATGGCCCGCGCTCATCCTCTTCCTGCCCGCGGTGCGGCTCACGATCGCCCGCGCCCGCCGCGAGGAGCACAACCTGTCGCTGCGCTTCGGCGAGGAGCACCAGGCGTACTGCCGGCAGGTGTCGTTCCTGCTACCGCTGGGACCGCCGCTGCCGCAAGACCGGGCTCGGGGCTCCGGGCTCCGGGCTCCGAGCAGCAACGCGGATGAGCGGAACCCGGAAGCCCAGGACCGGGGACCGAGCGGCCCCTCTCGCACCCCAGAATGACTGACCATGGTTGATGACCACGGTATGATGTTCTTGGGGGTCGCACGTGGAACAGATTGCCATCTCCCGGTTCAAGGCGACATGCTTGGCGGTACTCGAACGGGTGCGGACGACGAGGCGCCCCGTTCTCGTCACCCGCTTCGGCGAGCCAGTGGCTGAGGTGGTTCCGCCACCCGTTGCGCCGCGGCCCGACAGTTGGCTCGGCTCGCTGCGGGGGACAGGCGCCTTTCTCGGTGATGTGGTCGCTCCGGCGATCGATCCCGAAGAGTGGGACGCGGTTCACCCTTGAAGCTCCTGCTCGACACCCACATCTGGCTCTGGAGCCTACTCGAACCGGAGCGCCTGACGCCGGCCGTGGCCGCCGCTCTGAGCGATCCCAAGACCGAGCTGTGGCTGTCGCCAGTCACCGTCTGGGAGACGCTCATGCTCGCCGAGGGCAGGCGCGTCGAGCTGCGCCCGGATGCGAGAAGTTGGGTGGCTCAGGCGCTGCGCAGCGTCGCCTTTCAGGAGGCCCCGCTGACCTTCGAGGTCGCACTCGAGACTGGCAGGCTCGAGCTGCCGCATCGTGATCCGGCAGACCGTTTCATCGCCGCCACTGCCAGGGTCTTCGGGCTGACGCTGGTGACGGCCGATCAGCGCCTGATCGGCGCCCCCGGACTTGAGATCATGCCCAACCGGTGAAGCCCTAGCTCGCTTTGCTCGCAACAGGGGTTGGGGACCAGGGGTTGGGGATTAGGGTCTAGAGGCCCGGCCGAAAACTCCCTCGCGCGCCGAAACTGTCCCCATCAGCGCTGTTCAAGTGCCTGCACGACAGTAACCTTCGTTTGGGCGTGCTGGGCCGGGACTGGCCGAAACGGGCTTTCCGGCCGGGCCTCTAGGCAGGCGACTGCAGTCCCCACCCCCCAATCCCTAACTCCTAAGGCGGCGGAGCCGCAACCAAATGGTTCCGGCTCCGCCGCCAGCAGTTAGCAGTTAGCTGTTAGCGGTTAGCTCAACGGCAGTCTCCCAATGCGTGCTAAGCGCGAAATCTCGG
>JAZDGE010000390.1:0-3698 GCA_043807175.1 Acidobacteriota bacterium | reverse complement strand
AGCAGCGCCGCGCGGCCCACTTCGATGCAACTCGGGCGGCCAGCCCCGGCGAGGCGAGCGAGCCCCTCGGCGAGCACGCAGACATTGTGCGCATGGACGGCGTTCCAGCGCTGCTCGCCCTCCCAGGGGGCGAGGTGCCGGGTTGGATTGGCCTCCTCCTCGAGGCGGTCGTGGAGAGAGTAGGCCACCGTCTCCAGCGCGCCCACCGCCAGCGGTCGGCCGGCCGCGAATCCCTCGAATACCTCCAGGATCATCGTCACCCGGTCCCGCACCCCGGGCAGCCTGCCACGTGGCCTGGCGCTCCCCCCCTCGTCGGGCCCGCCGAGACTGCTGTCGGCCACCTCCACCCGCCCGACGTGAATATGCGGGCGAGTCCTGAGGGCGGTTTCCTCGCCGGCGCCCAGCTCGACAAGAAAACTTCGCAGCTCCGCGGCAGCGACCCCGCGCGTGAAAGTAAGATGCTCGAGACCGCGCCGTCGGAGCCGCCGGATCAGTGTCGGCGCCTGGCGCGCGGCCCGGGTGAGCGGTCGTCCTTCAACGAAAAGCTCTTCGCCGAGGAGCACCAGGGTAAGCTCGCCTTCGTCGCGCAGGAGCGTCTCGAGGCCGGTGACCAGCTTCTCGATCGCACCGGCGGCGCGGGGGTGTGTAGGCCCGTAGAGCGCGACCGTGGTGGCGCCCACCACCAGCTCGGTGATGGTGTCGGCGACGAGGACCTCCCACTCGGCGGGCGCGCTCACTCGGTCTCCTCGCCGCCGCCCGGCCGCTGGAGCGCCTCTTGCACCGCCTCGGCGACCTTACGATCGCGGTCACGGCTGAGCTCGGCGGCGATCCGGCGCGCCTCGACGCCCTCGAGCTGGGCGATCGCGACCGCCGCCTCGCGGCGGAGCTCACCGATCGAAAAGGGGTACCGCCATTGCCGGAGCCCGGTCAGGCGCTGGAGCAAGGGGAGCGAGGAGGGCGCCCGCAGCCTGCCGAGGGCACGGACCAGCTCGAGCGTCAGGGGCTCATCGCGGAGGCGCATGCCGATTCGCCGTTGGAGCTGCTCCTGAATCGCGGCCACCACGGCCGGATGGCGCACATGAGCGGCAACCGCGATCGCCGTCCGCGCCCGTTCCTCACGCTCGCTCTCGAGCTCGCGGCTCAAGATCGCGAACCACTCGGGGTCCTCCATCGCCACCAGCGCCTTGAGCATCTCCGCCAGCAGTTGCGGCCTGGCGTCGGCGATCTTGCCTTTGAGAATCGGCAGCATCTCGCGGTTTCCCAGCCGGCGCAAGACAAACACGGCGTTGCGGACCACGAACCAGCGCGGGTCCTCGAGGAGCGGCAGAAGATGGGCGACCGCGCGCTCACCCTGGCGGACGAGCACCTCGATGAGACGCCTTCTCACTCCCAGCCCTTCCTCGACTGCCAGCGCCTCGATGATTGCGGGCAGGGCACGCTCGCCGAGCGCGACCAGCACCGCGGTGATGGTGGGGTGGTGACCGCGATCGTAGGTGTGAAGGGCGCGAACGGCCGCGGCCACACCGCTGGTGCAGGCGAGCTGGCGGGCCTCCGCCTGGCGGACCGCCGCTACCATCGGCGCCAGCCGAGTGGCGCCCTCAAAGTCGCCAACATCGAGCGAGCTGACGAACTCCTCCGCCAGGCGCATGGCGGCACGCTCGGCGACCGGCGCACCGGGCCACCCGGTGACGGCCTCGCCGAGCATGCGCAGCAGATGGAGCCGGACCTCGGCCTCGCCCAGGGAGCCGGCCAGCTCGCCGCCCAGCTTGGGTGCGGCGGGCGCCGGTGCCGCGCCTTGCCCCCGGGGTTCGGGCGGAGACGTTGACGAACGTTCGGGAAGCTCGGCCAGGATAGCGTGAGCCCGTTGACGCTGTCCCTCGGTGAGCTGTGGCGACCAGCTCTCCGGCGACGCGGCGAGGAGCTCGATCGCCTCGCGAATCTCCTGTGGAACTGGCAAGCCGCGATCGAGGAACGACTCCGCGGCCTCGATCAGGGTGTCAGGCGCCAGCAGGGGCGCCTCGCGGGCGGCCCTGCCGGCCAGGACGGGGAGGTGGCGCATCGCCACCCGCACCGCGAGGTGCCGGCGCTCGGGATCGAGAAGCCCCAGCAGCTCGGAGAGGTACTCGCGCGCCTGGCCAAGCAGCCGCACGCGCCGCCCGCCGGTGGCGGATCCGAGCACTCCACCCAACTGCTTTAAGACATGGTCGAGCAGCGAGGTCGGATCTTCAACTCGCTGCATGAGGTCAACCATCATCCCGGGCCCGACCTCGCCGTCGTACACCCTGCCGCCGAAGCGGAAGCCTCCCTCCGCGAAAAGCTGCGAGACGAGCTCGCCCCAGCGGGAGCGGTCGCTCCGCTGCCCGGTCACCGCCTCCTCCTCGATCAGCTCGACGCCGGAGAGGTCGAGGGGAAGGAGCTCGACGCCCGGGATCGCGGCCGCGGGGTCAAGCAGGGCGTCGCGCTCGGCCTCGCTGGGGGGCTCGCGGAGGGCGGCGAGGCGCCGTACGAGGGTGAAAAGCCCGTCGGTCGCGTCGGGGAAGCGCAGGCGAACCGCGGCCAGGCCGAGGTGAAAGAGCGTGGCTTGCAGGCGGGCCGCCGGCGCCAGGGGGCTGAGCGCGACCGCCTCCCGGTTCCAGAAGATCTCGTCGGGGCCGATGCCTAGCACTCCGACACTCGCGCCGGCGAGGGCGCCAGCGGCCGCGCGGGCGCGCTCGAAGGCGGGCCCGAGGGCGGGGTGATCGGCGGGGTAGAGACGCAGCAGCCGCCGCAGCGTCTCGAGCTCGTTTAGAGCCCGTACCACGCCATCCGCAGGGTTCGCCGCGCTCATTCCGCTCCGTTCTCGCTGGCGCTGAGGACCAACCGCGTCAGGTCGGTCACGGTCTCCAGGAGGACGAGGTCGAGCGGCGAAGGTTGGGCAAGCTTCGTGGAGGAGGGGAGCGCGCAGCGTTCGAAGCCAAGCGTCGCGGCCTCGCGCAGGCGCTCCTCGGCCCGCGTCACAGCACGAATCTCACCGAGCAGGCCGACCTCCCCGAAGACGACCAGGTCCGCCGGCAGTGGCAGATCGGCCATCGACGAGGCCACCACCGCCGCCACCCCTGCGTCGAGCGCCGGCTCATCGACCACGATGCCGCCCACCACGTTGACGAACACGTCGCGGTCGGCAAGCCGGAGCCCGGCGCGCTTCTCCAGCACCGCGAGGAGAAGCGCCAGGCGGCCGCTCTCGACCCCCTGCGCCACCCGCCTGGGGTTGGCGAGGGCCGAGCGTGAGACGAGCGCCTGGACCTCGACCAGCAGTGGCGTCGTGCCTTCCATGACCACCGTGACGGCCGAGCCGGGCGCGCCCGGATGGCGGTCGGCAAGGAGCGTCGCCGAGGGATTTTCCACCTCGGTGAGGCCGGAGTCGCTCATGGTGAACAGGGCGAGCTCAAAGGCGGGACCGAAACGGTTCTTCACCGACCGCAGGGTGCGGTGGGGATGGCTGCTCCCGCCGCCGAACTCGATCAGGACGTCCACCAGGTGTTCGAGCGACTTGGGGCCCGCCACCAACCCTTCCTTGGTGACATGGCCGACGAGGACCACCGGGGGGCCGTTGCGCTTGGCCAGCTCGAGCAGTTGGGTCGCCACCTCGCGCACCTGGGTGATGCCGCCAGGCACCGCCGGGACGCGCGCGGACAGCATGGTTTGCACCGCGTCGACGA
>JAZDGE010000389.1:0-2204 GCA_043807175.1 Acidobacteriota bacterium | reverse complement strand
GCCTCGCTGTGCGTCGCACCAGACCCGGCGGGAATCAAGCAACCGGCATTGGCCATGGGCCATTGGCCATAGGCCAAAGGCTGTAGGCAATCGGCAAGCACTCCGCGTCCCAGGAGCCTCAAGCTAGCCTGACGAGCTGCTGCACCTGCCGGAGCTTGACGAGCGTGCGAGCGGGATAGAGGCCCGGGCGCAGGTTGGTGTTGGGGTAAGTGACGCAGCCCGGACCCATCAGCACGCCCGGGTTGAGCACGGTGTTGCAGCCGGTGTGGCAGCCGTCGCCGAGCACCGCTCCCAGCTTGCGTCGTCCGGTGTGGATGAGCTCGTCACAATGGCGGAAGGTGATCTCCCGCCCGACGTTCTTGACATTCGAGAGGATCGTCCCCGCGCCGAGGTTGACATTGCGGCCGAGAATGCTGTCCCCGACGTAGTTCTGGTGCGGCGCGTGGGCTCGGTCGAGGAGGATCGCCCGCTTGAGCTCGCTGTGCGCGCCCACGACGCAGCCGCGCCCGATCACGACGCCGCCGCGCAGATAGGCGCCGGTGCGAATCTCGGCGCCATCGCCGATGATCACCGGGCCACGCAGCACGACACCCGGCTCGATCCGACACTCGCGCCCGATCGAGACCCGACCCTCGAGCAGGTGCACGCCGGGCGGGAGCGCGCTTTCCACCTCCCAGCGCGGCCACGATTCGAGATAGCTGTCGAGGGCCTCACCGAGCGCCTCCCACACCGGCGCCCCGCCGCCAAACAGGGCAGCGTGCTCGAAGCCTTCGAGATTGAAGAAGTTGCGAGGCAGGAAGTCATCCATGCGGGCGAGTATACCGCGCTCCGAGGGAGGCCACGCGGTCCGGATCTTGACGCCAGGTGTGGCGCCCCGGAGGAGCCGGCGTTTGCGCCAAAGAGCGGCACATATCTGCCATGAGCGAAGCGAGCTAAGCCCTATTTCCCGTCCCCTGTCTTCTCGCGCGGGCGACAGACCAGCACGAGCGTCTGGTCATCGACTGGCGTCGATTTCCCGGCAAAGCTGGCGACGGCGGCGAAGATGGCCTGGACCGTTTCCGCGGCCGGCTGCTCGGCGCGGCGCGCGATCAGCCGCTGCAGGCGCGGCAAACCAAACTCCTCGCCGCTGCGGTGATGGGTGCACTCGGTAATGCCGTCGGTGTAGAGCACCAGGGTGTCGCCGGGACCGAGCCGGGCAAAGCCCCGCCGGTAAGTGGCGTCCGGCGATGGACCGAGGACGATGCCACCTTCGCGCAGGTACTCGGCCGGCCCGCTGGAGTGGAGAATGAAGGGCAGCACATGGCCGGCGTTCACATAGATGAGGTTGCCGTTGGTCTCGAGCTCGGCGATGAAAAGCGAGACGAACTTCGACACCATCTTGGACCGGTTGATGATCGCGTTGAGCCGCTCGACCGTGCGGGAGAGCTTGAAGTCGCGCGTCAGGCCCATGCGCAGGCCCACATAGATGTCACGGACCTGCAGGGCGGCGGGCAGGCCGTGACCGGAGGCGTCAGCGATCACGAGGTCGAAAATCTCCGGCGTGAGCAGAATGTAGTCGTAGAAGTCACCACCCACCGCCTCGGCGGGCCGGGAAGCGCCGGCGATGTCGAAGTCCGCGTACCGCGGCGTGCGCTTGGGGAGGATCGAGCTCTGAATGCGGCGGGCATCCTGAATGATCTCTTCGAAGCGCTCCTGTCGGAGCTTCTGGTTGATTGCCAGGCGCACGATGTTGAGCGAGGCGCGGAGGTCCTCGGCCTCGCCTCGCCCGGGCAGAAGGTCGAAGGAGAGGAGATAGTCGCCATCGGCGACCGAGATCGCAGCGAAGCGCTCGCGCGTGCCGAGCTGCGCCTCGAGCTCGCGGTCGAGCTCCGGGGCGCTCCGGTCCATCACCACCAGGCCGCAATCGAGCACCGCCTCGATCGCGGCGTAGCTGCGCGGCACCAATGTCCCGACCGGCGTGTCCGAGGCGCTGCCGAAGGTGAAGACGAGCTCGTAGTCGGGGTCCTCGAGGCGGTAGAGGCGCCCGCCCACGATCCCGAGGTCGTCGCGGTAGTGGCGAGTCATGTGCTCGGCGACATTGCGCACTGTGCCGAGGATGTCCTCGCCGCGCTCGATCTCGTCGAGCGTCCGTTCGACCCGCCGGTACAAGGACTTCGGGGCCGCAGTGGGGTGGTGCAACTGGCGAGTGAGCCTGGCGCGGGTCA
>JAZDGE010000388.1:0-2250 GCA_043807175.1 Acidobacteriota bacterium | reverse complement strand
CGGTTCTGTGAGAGGCGCCCCCGGTAACGGGGGCGCCTACTCGGTGAAGCCGGAGCGAGCGGCGGCCTGGCACCGGCGCCGGCGACGGCCCCGCAGCAACAACCCGGCGCAGCCGTTGCGGGCGGCGGGCCGCAACCGCCGCAGCCGCCGTGGCAGCGGGAACGAGGCGATGCCTTGGGGGCAGCCTCGCGCGCGTGGAGTTGGGCGGGCCTCGAGGGCGTCCGGCTCAGCGGGGCCCGATCAGGATCATCCGCGTGCCCTTGAACACGCGGTCGTTGACGAAGAAGCTGTCGCGCTTCAAGGCGCGCACGAGCTCATCGAGGGCGTCGTCCAGGGTGCGGCCCTGGAGGAAGACCGATATCTTGGCGTTGGGGCTGTCGCAGCGCATCTGGGGCTGGACCAACACCTGGGCGTCCAGGACCGTCTGATTGATCGCCATCGCCACCTGGCAGATGGAGACGTCGGCGAAGCCATCCTTGGGGTTGGGGCTCGCGCGCTTGGCCGGGAAGCCGTCCCCGTCCAGGTCGAAGTGCAGCTCGCCGAGCCACTCGCCGTTGAGGAACTCCGCCTGCCAGGGGACGTAGTCGTCGGGGTCGAGGTTCTGGGCCATGCCGCCGATGAGCCGGGAGAGGACCTCGGCCCGGCGCCCGGTGCGGTCGCCGTCCTGAGGCCGGTCGAGCAGGTCGTTCCAGCGCGCCACGAACCACTCGATGAGCTCGGCGGCGGCCTGGCACCGCGGCGCGAGGGAAGCTCGGTCGAGTCTCTGGTGATGCACCTGCGCGTGGACTCGTTCGAGAGCCTGGGAGGAGACAGCCGGCGGCGCCTAGCGCGCGCCGGTGATCGCCGCCGGCCCTGGGCCTCATCCCCTTCTCCGCCCTTATCATGGCCATGGCGCACCTGTTCCACGGCGACGTCGAGCTATTCGGCATGCCGGTGCACCCGATCACTCTAATGATGCTACGTCACCGGCCGGCTCGACGCGCGCCAGGGCGCGCGCGAGGGCTGAGCGGCGGATGGACGCAACGGCTGGCGGCGGGCGGATAGCGGCGGACAGCGGACGGCCTTCGGCCCCGGGCGACGCCCCCCGGCCCCACCTGACCCTTGGCGGGGGCGGCCGAGTTGTGGCAGCGTTGGCAGACATGACCAAAGCCTCTCTTCGCTTCTTTGTCGCGGCCGCGGCAGCCGCCCTGGTGGGCGCCGGGTGCGGACCAAAGACCACCAACCAGAACCCCGGGGATGCTGACGGCGGCGGTGGGATCGGGGGCGCGGGAAGCGGCGGCGGCGCAGGCACCGGCGGCACCGGCGGGGGCGCGGGAAGCGGCGGCAGCGGCGGGGGCGCGGGAAGCGGCGGCAGCGGCGGTCCCATCGCCGCGGTCGATATCTGCGACCGCATGGTCGAGACCTTCTGTGCCGGGGAGCAGGCCTGCTGCACCGCAGGCTTGCGCAAGTATGCCTCCTTCGACGACTGCGTGGCGGGCCAGGCCGGCTCGTGCAGCGACGGCCTCTTCACCGACGCCCGCACCGGCTTCGACCCCGCGGCCGCGGGCCTGATGATCGCGGCCTACGAGACCCGCATCGAGACCTGCGACCCGGGGGTCACCGCCTGGTTCGCCTCCGACGCGGGCATGGCCAGCATGTTCGACGGCACCGTAGGGAACGGCGGCGACTGCGCGCCAAATAGCCTCCTCGCCGCCGAGGTGACCATCGTGTCCGCCGCCTGCGTCGACCCGTACGCCTGCCGGATCCGCGGCAACATCCTCATCCCCACCGGCACCTGCGGCGCGCGCTCGACCCTCGACCAGAGCTGCTTCACGGACCTCGAATGCAGCGACGAGCTGCGCTGCGATCCCCACGCGAGCGCCCCCCTGGGCAGCGGCACCTGCAAGACGCTGCTCGCCGACGGTGAGGGCTGCGGCCGCAACGGCGACTGCGTCTCCTTCAACTGCGCCGCGAGCTCCTGCGCCACGGCCACCGCCGACAGCGCCTACTGCCTCGATTAGCCGACAGCGCTCGGCGCCCGTGTGCTCTCACGGGGGCTCAGCGGTCCCAGCGGTCCTCCTGCCACATCCCCTTCTTGGCCTTCTTGGGCGCCTCCTGGGCCTTGGCGTACTCGGCGCCCCGGGGGTGGGTGTACTTCCAGCCGTAGTCGGCGCAGAAGCCCTCCTGGATCATGACGAGGCCAAAGTCCCGCCCGTCCGCCAGGCGCACGTAGCGCAGGGGCCGATCGAACACGTCCCCCTCGCACTTGCC